>DASVTA010000389.1:0-21898 GCA_036387815.1 Allosphingosinicella sp. | reverse complement strand
GTTCTTGAAGGAAGGAGGAACGGATGCGGAACAGTCAAACCGTTGCTAACCGCTTCCTCGCCTTGGCGGAGGAGCGAGAAGATGCGCTCACGCCCATGCAACTGCTCAAGCTGGTGTACATAGCCCATGGCTGGATGCTGGGGATCTATGGCCGGCCGCTGATTAAAGATCGCGTGGAGGCGTGGCAATATGGGCCCGTGATTCCCGCGCTGTACAAGCAGCTCCGTGAGTATCGAGGCGCGCCGGTTACAAAGTCATTGCCCGAGCCCTTCGGCGCCAAGGGTCTTGATGAGGCAGAAGACGATGTGGTCCGTCAGGTCTATGACGCTTACGGCAGTCGAACGGGTATGTCGCTCTCGCGGCTCACTCATTCGAAGGGCTCACCTTGGGACATGGTTTACCAGCCGGGCACTTTCGGAGAGGTGATCCCGACTGACTTGATTGAGGATCACTATAGGCGACTTGCCGAGCGAGGGGGGCAAGAAGTCGTCGCCTGAGAGCCCGAGAAGGGACGCCTTGGCGCGTCTCGCCCAACTCGGGCGTGGCGCCCAGGAAGAGCCGGAGACTCCGGAGCCAGATGGACGGGCCGCTGCGGAAGCGAATCAATTAGCCAGCGGCAAGACGGCGGAAGAATTGGCTCGCGAGACCGCCGAACGGGAGCATGCGCGCGGTCAGCGTTTCCGAGACCATTTTGAATGGCTTGCCATAGGCGGAATGTGGGCTTTTGCGCTCGTTCTGCTTACTATTGGCGGCACATGGCTTTGGCACCTTCTGACGCCGGATAGCTGGCATTGGCTAGACCCGGAAGCGCTCTCAAAGGTTCAGAACATTTTCACCGGTGGCGTTTTGGCGGGTGTGGTCGCTGACCATTTCCGAAAGCGATTAGGGAGAGACTGAAGGGTTTGGAAGGGAATGATCGCCAAACAAGATCACAGGCAGGTTTGGCGGCATCGGCGCGTCAGCGCGACTCCGTCTCGCCCGGCGTTCCGCGCCGGCGCCAGGGCCAGCGGCCTTCTATCTCCGTTTCGAGCGAGAAGCTGAGGAAGGTGCGGATGAGGACGATGAGGCCGAGCAGGCCGACGCTCCTGAAGGTGAGAGGCGCGGTGACGGTGGCGACGATGTCGGCGCCGACCAGGATCTCCAACCCGAGGAGGATCCCGCGGCCGAGATTGGCGCGGTAGCGCTCATAGGCCCGGACCGCGTCGCCGGAGCGGAGGTCGCGAAGCAGGAAACGGGCGGTGGCCCAGACGATCCCGGCGACGATGACGAGGACTCCGAACAGCTCCAGCGCGGTGGCGACCGGCTCCATGAGGTGGGCGAGGCCGTGGGGGTTCGCTGCCGGTTCGACCATCTTCATTCTCCGCGCGGGCGGGCCTGGACGATCAGGACCCTGAGGTCCCGGTCCGGCCGCCAGTTCTTCCGCCGAACCTCGAAACGCGTCGGCGAGATCCTGCGCACCCCCTCGCCGCAGAAGCTGACCAGATTGGCCGGAGCGCCCTTGTCCACCACCAGCCGGAAGTCGCCGATCGGCGAGCGCCAGTTGCCGCCGGTGGTGAGGATGTAGCCGATCCTCTGCTCGGGGGTCGAGTCGCTGCTCCGGCGGAGGCGGTCAAGGCCGGCGAGGAAGGCGGAATCGGCGCAATAGTCGCGGATCATGGCGCGGCCTTCCGGGCTGGTCCGGAACTCGGGGAAGCCGAGCGCCGCGTCGACGCTTCCGCCGGTGCCCGGGACGTAGCGATGCTCGACGGCGAGATCGCGGCCGGCCGGGAAGGCCTGCTCCCAGAACCAGCTTTCCTTCACCGTCCAGATCGGCGCGAGGTGGCGCTCCAAGCCGCGGCCGGCGTCATATTCATCGGGCGCGGCGAGGCCGAGCTTCACCAGCCTCGCCCGGTCGGCGGGCTTGAGGCGGTCGAGGGCGTCGGTGCCCGAATCGGGGGAAAGTCCGAGCCCGGCGAGGATGGCGGTGCGGTCGACGCCCTTGAGCAGAGCCTTGCGCTCGACCTTCATAGTCACCGGCCGGCCGTCCACCTTCGTCTCGAAGCGGGAAGGGTAAGCGACGTCCATCTCCCTTTCCTCGCCGAGGTCGCGGTCCGGCATCGGGAAGGCGACGAGGGTGCGGATCTCGCGCGCGGACCGGTTGCGGAAGACATAGCGCACGCGGATCTCGCCGGCGGAGACGAACAGGTCTTCTGAGACCATGTCGATGTCGGCGGAGCGGGTGAGGACGAGGCCGCCGGCGGCATGCTCGGCGGTGCTGTCGTTGGCGGCCGCGGGAGCGGAGAGGGCGAGGAGGGCCAGGATGAGGAAACCGGTTCGCTTCATGGGCCAAGCTTATCGGAGCCGATGCCACCCGTCACCCCGGCGAAAGCCGGGGCCTCAGCGGGGGAAAGGCTGTGTGGGTCTCCCCGAGATCCCGGCGTTCGCCGGGATGACGCGTGGGCGTCAGTTGATCGAGATCACGCCGTCGACGGCGCGCCATTCGGCGGGACGGATGAGGTGCTGGTGGGCGACCCGGACGGAGTGGAGCACGGCCTCTATGTCGGTGCGCCAGTGATCGAGGAAGCGGTGGAGGACTGGGAAACGCGGAGCGATGTCATATTGCTGCCAGACGAAGAGCTGGATGAGCTTGGGATGATCGGGCAGGTAATAAGCGACCTCGGCGGTCATCAGTCCGTAGCCCTGGACCTGAAGCAGGAAATCGCGGTCGTTCATCGCGTCCTCCGAAGCTGTTCGAAGGCAGCATAGCCGATGCGGCTTAACGGTAAACTAACCATGATAAGGGGCGGCGGTCGTCCTTCCGAATCCCTTGCCGTCATTCCGGCGAAGGCCGGAATCGATGAACACCGCGGCATCCGGGTTTCCGAAGTCCGTGTTCATGGATCCCGGCCTTCGCCGGGATGACGGAATTCAGACGGTGAAGCTCTCGCCGCAGCCGCACTGGCCCTTGGCGTTGGGGTTCTCGAAGACGAAGCCGGCGGTGAAATCGTCCTCCCGCCAGTCCATCGTCGAGCCGATGAGATAGAGGATCGAGGCGCCGTCGACGAAGAAGGGCCCGGCGGGGGTCTCGATCCGCTCGTCCATCCTGTTCGCCTCGGCGACATAATCGACCGAATAAGCAAGGCCCGAGCAGCCGCGGCGGGGGGTCGACAGCTTCACTCCGATGGTGCCTTCGGGCGCGCGCGCCATCAGCGCCGCGACCCGGGCCTCGGCGGCGGGCGTGAGGGTGAGCGCGGCGCGGCGCGCTCGGGGAGGGGCGGTGGTGACTGTCAAATCGCTCATCGTTTCATCCTCTAAGCCCTTCCCCTTCAGGGGAGGGGTTGGGGTGGGGACTGTCAGCAGCGCCGTGCCGGACGACATCCCCCACCCCTCGATCCCCTCCCCTGAAAGGGAGGGGAGGCATTACAGCATTCCCAGCTCGAGCTTGGCTTCGTCGCTCATCCGCTGCGGATCCCAGGGCGGATCCCAGACCAGTTCCACTTCGGCATGGCCGACGCCAGGGACGGAGCCGACGCGAAGCTCGACCTCGCCCGGCATGGATTCGGCGACCGGGCAGTTCGGCGTCGTCAGGGTCATCTTGATCATCGCGTGATTGTCCGGCGTGATCTCGACGTCGTAGATGAGGCCGAGGTCGTAGATGTTGACCGGGATTTCCGGGTCGTAAATATCCTTCAGCGCCTCGATCACATTCTCGTAGAGGTCGCCGGCCGGCTCCGCGGGCTTTTGCTGCGCGAGGAAGCCTTCGAGATAGTCCCGCTTGCGCTCGAACGTTTCCGCGGCATCGGAGACTCGTGCCTTGGCCGGCGGCGCCACGGCGTCCACCTCCTCGATCTCGATCCTGCGCTCCTCGTTCATTCCGGTCCCTCTGCCGTCACCCTGAACTTGTTTCAGGGTCCAGTTCTCCACCCGCCCAGCGGCTCCTCGCTGGATGCTGAAACAAGTTCAGCATGACGGTGGCGCTCCTAACCAAAAATCCTTCTCACCCGTTCCAGCCCGCGCACCAGGGCCGCGATGTCGCGCGGCCCGTTATAGACTCCGAAGCTCGCCCGGGCCGTCGAATCCACACCGAGGTGGGTCATCAGCGGCTGCGCGCAATGATGGCCGGCGCGGATCGCGACCCGGCTCTCATCCAATATGGTGCCGATATCGTGCGGATGCACCCCTTCGACGGCGAAGCTGACGATTCCGGCGCTGTCCTCCGGCCCGAACAGGCGGACGCTGTTGAGCGAGGAGAGGGCGTCCCGGGTCTCGCGCACCAGCGCCCGTTCGTGGGCGCCGATCGCTTCCGGGCCGATCCGCTCCACGTAGCCGACGGCCGCCTCGAGCCCCAGCACGCCCACGATATGGGGCGTGCCGGCCTCGAAACGGGCCGGCGGCGGAGCGAAGGTCGTGCTCTCGAAGCTCACTTTGTCGATCATCGCTCCGCCACCCTGCCACGGAGGCATGGCGGCGAGCAGCTCCGTCCGGCCCCAAAGGACTCCGATGCCGGTCGGGCCGTAGAGCTTGTGGCCGGAGAAGACGTAGAAGTCGCAGCCCAAGGCGGCGACGTCGACGGGCATCCGCGGCACCGCCTGGCAGCCGTCGAGGAGAAGGAGGGCGCCGACGCCGTGCGCCAGATCGGCGGCGCGGCGGGCGTCGAGGACGGAGCCGAGCACGTTCGACACATGAGCCAAAGCGACGATCCTGTGCCGCTCGGTGAGCATGGCGGCCATCGCGTCGAGGTCGATCCGGTCGTCCTGCGTGAGCGGAGCGACGTCGATGGCGGCGCCCGTGCGTTCGGCGATCATCTGCCAGGGCACGATGTTCGAATGATGCTCGAGCATCGAGAGCATGATCCGGTCGCCGGGCCGAAGGCTGGTCCCGCCCCAGCTCTGGGCGACGAGGTTGATCCCCTCGGTGGCGCCGCGGACGAAGATCAATTCGTTGGGCGAAGGCGCTCCGATGAAGGCGGCGACCCGGCGGCGCGCGGCCTCGAAGGCGAGCGTCATCTCCGAGGAGCGCTGATAGACCCCGCGATGGACGGTCGCATAGGTTTCGGAATAGCCGCGCTCGATCGCCTCTATCACCGCCCTGGGCTTTTGCGCCGTCGCGGCGGTGTCGAGATAGGACCAGCCCTCCGGGATGGCCGGGAAGTCGGAAACATGGTCGAGGGGGCGGGCGCTCAAGCCCTCTCTCCCTGGGGGAGAGGGTTGGGTGAGGGGGTTCGGCTTCGGAGGAGACCCTCCAGCGCCGAGCCCCCTCACCCCGGCCCTCTCCCCGCCGGGGAGAGGGAGATTGGCGGCGTCGCTCATTCCGAGCCTCCGAACCAGACCGCCGCATCCGCATGGAGCGCTTCCCGAACCGCCTCCTCCCCTGCCCTGTCGAGCGCGTCCGCGACGAAGGCGCGGGTGAGGAGGGCCTTGGCCTCGGCTTCCGGCACCCCGCGGCTGGCCATGTAGAAGAGGGCGTCGCGGTCGAGCTCGCCGACCGTCGCGCCATGAGCGCATTTGACGTCGTCGGCGAAGATCTCGAGCTCCGGCTTGGCGTTGATCGTCGCGGAACGGGAGAGGAGCAGGCCCTTCTGCGACTGCTCGCCGTCCGTCTTCTGCGCGTGCCGGGCGACTTCGACCCGGGCGGCGACGGAGCAGGTCGCCCGGTCGTCGGCGACCGAGCGCCAGACCTGCCGGCTGGAGCCCAGGGGCTGCTCGTGCCGGATCACCAGATTGGCGTCATGACGCTGCCGGCCGCGGGCCAGCAAGGCGCCGCCGGCCTCGGCGTAGGCGCTCTCGCCGGCGAGGATCAGCTCGCCGTCCAGCCGCGTGTCGGCGCCGCCGGCCGCGAGAGTCGCCACGACGAGGCTGGCGCCTTCGCCGATGCTGGCGCGGTCGGTGAAGCTCGCGAAGCCGGCGCTGGCGAGCGAGCGCCGCGCCAGCATCAGCCGGGCGCCCTTGAAGAGCCTGATCGCGGTCAGCCGGTTGGACCAGCCCTCGCCGACATAGGTTTCGACCACCGAAGCCTGGGCGTCCACGTCGAGTTCGATCTGGGCGGGCAGATGGGCGGCCCCGCCCGTGGAGACATGGACGATCTGGACGAGGCCGGGGGGCGAATGGTCGCGGGCGAGCCGGAGGGTCCAGCCGTCGCGGCCGGCGGCGAGGCGCGCCAGGGCGTGGTCGGGAGCCTCGGCCTCGACCCGGCCGGGCGACAACGGGCCGAGATCGCTCCGCCCGGCGTCAAGGCGGCCGTCCACGAAGAGCAGCCGCGGCCCGTCGCAGGCCAGCCAGGGCAGGGCGCCGGGCGTCGCTCCGGAAGCCGGGCAGGCCGTGATCTCGGGAAGCCGGCTGAGATCGCTCCAGCGCCAGCCTTCGGTCTTCGGGGAGGGAAGGTCGAGAAGGCTCATCGGGCGCCAATTCCTTGAGCCGGCCAGGCGTCCGGAATCGGACGAAGGTCAGGAAAGTCGGTGGGTATCGCGCGCGCGCGCGAGGGGGCCGCCGTTTCGTCCCTCCCTGCGTCATGCTGAACTTGTTTCAGCATCCAGTCCTCCGCCTCCCGGACGGGCGACCAGATGGACCCTGAAACGCGTTCAGGGTGACGGCCTGAGAGGCGACGAAGCCCCGTCACGCCGCGACCTCCGAATAGCCTTCGCGCTCGAGCTGGTGGGCGAGCTCAGGGCCGCCGGAGCGGACGATCCGGCCTTCCGCCAGCACATGGACGAAGTCGGGGACGACGAGGTCGAGAAGCCGCTGATAGTGGGTGATGAGGAGAACCGCCTTGTCGGGGCGGCGCATGATCCGGTTGATGCCGTCGGAGACGACGCGCAGGGCATCGATGTCGAGCCCGGAATCGGTTTCGTCGAGCACCGCCAGGCGCGGGTCGATGATTCCCATCTGGACCATCTCGTTGCGCTTCTTCTCGCCGCCCGAGAAGCCGACGTTCACGTTGCGCTTCATCATGTCCATCGAGACGCCCAGCGCGTCGCCCTGCTCGCGGGTCAGGCGAAGGAAGTCGCCCGCCGAAATCTCCGTCTCGCCCCGGGCGCGGCGCTGGGCGTTGAGGGCGGTGCGGAGGAACTGGACGTTGGAGACGCCGGGGATCTCGACCGGATATTGGAAGCCGAGGAACAGGCCGGCGGCGGCGCGCTCGTCCGGAGCCATGTCGAGGAGGTCGCGGCCGTCGAGGGTGGCGGAGCCCTCGGTGACCTCGTAGCCGGGCCGCCCGCCGAGCACGTAGGCGAGCGTCGACTTACCGGCGCCGTTCGGGCCCATGATGGCGTGGACCTCGCCCGCGTTCACCGCGAGGCTGAGGCCCTTCAGGATCGGCTTGTCGGCCACAGTGGCGTGGAGGTTGGTGATCTCAAGCACGCGAGAACCTCTTGTCATTTCTAATGAAGTGCCGCTCACGGCTGCGTGGAGGGACACTCTTCACTCTGAAAAACCATCCCTCGTGCGCGTCCACGCGCTCGTTCGAATCGACTTCCAGGTAAAGCTTGAAGACCGTTTTGAGCGCCACGACGCTTCCAATCAGATCCATGAACTCATGCGCAAAGAGATCGAGATCGGCCTTATTCGACAGCAGGCCTGCGAGTTCATCCTCAGTGGGAATTCCAATGATGACTCGCCAAGAATTGCTGTCGCCCGAGGACCACCAGAGCCGGTAGCCGCGGTTTTCGACAGCCCGGGAAAGCTTCTCGCTGACGACGGCGCTCGCAGCTTCGATACGATCGAATTCCTCGTTCCCAAGGCCGATGACATCAACGTCCAGCTTAGCTTCAGTCATCCTATGCTTCCCTCGCGGCTGAGCCCAGGCAGCATCGACGCCTCGTCTCGGACAGGCCGGACCCCAAATCCCTCCCCTGAAGGGGAAGGGCTTGGGCGCTGCCCTTTGTCGAGCGTGGGAGCTTTCATTTCGCCGTGCCCGCCTCGAACGCGCGGCGGCGTTCGCGGACCTTGCGGGTGGCTTCGGGGAAGCCGGCTTCCTTGTCGGCGTCGATGGCATCGAAGATCCGGGCCCGCTCGGGGCTCGCGCCGCGAAGGAGGTCGGCCCGCTGGCTCGCGCATTGCGCTCGCGCAAGGCCGAAGATCGCGGTGTCGGCGGCGTCGGTCTTGGATGCCCGCTGGGCGGCGTAGGCCAGGCACTGGTCGTAGACGATCGTCGCCTGCTCGTCGGTGAGCCCCGATTGCGGCCCGGGCCCGGGACGCGGGGTCATGGCGAGATAAAGCGGGAGGAGCCCGGAATCGAGGTCGGCGAGGACCTTCTCGATGCTCGACCGCCGCTTCGTCTCGTCGCGATAGTCCCGCTTGGACCGCAGGGCCGCGTCAGCCGCCGCCGCGGCGGTTCGCCGCACGCCGGCGCACGCCGCGGCGGCTTGCGCATTCACGGCCCGCACGTCTTCGGCGCCACCGGACCAGGTCCGAGGGTTGCGCTCGAATTGCTGAAGCAGGCAGATCCTGTACGGCCGCACCTGCTCTTCGATCGGCGGCGGCAGCTTGATCGATCCGCTTTGGCCCAGGACCCCGGGACACCGGCTTTGGTCGGCACCGGCCGCGAGCAGAATAGCTGCGACAATGGCGATCATCCGACACTCCCTTCGAGGCTGATTCCGAGCAGTTTCTGAGCCTCGACCGCGAACTCCATCGGCAGCTGCTTGAGCACCTCGCGGGCGAAGCCGTTGACGATGAGGGCGACGGCGTCTTCCTGGGAGAGGCCGCGCTGCATGGCGTAGAAGAGCTGGTCGTCGCTGATCTTCGACGTGGTCGCCTCGTGCTCGATCTGGGCAGTGGGGTTGCGCACTTCGATATAGGGGACGGTGTGGGCGCCGCACTGGTCGCCGAGCAGGAGCGAATCGCACTGGGTGAAGTTGCGCACGTTCTCGGCGCCGGCGAGGACCCGGACGAGGCCGCGGTAGGTGTTGTTGGAGCGGCCGGCGCTGATGCCCTTGGAGACGATGGTCGAGCGGCTGTTCTTGCCGATGTGGATCATCTTGGTGCCGGTGTCGGCCTGCTGGCGGTTGTTGGTGAGGGCGACGGAGTAGAATTCGCCGACGCTGTCCTCGCCCTGGAGGATGCACGAAGGATATTTCCAGGTGATGGCGCTTCCGGTCTCGACCTGGGTCCAGCTGATCTTCGATCGGGCGCCGCGGCAGGCGCCGCGCTTGGTGACGAAATTGTAGATTCCGCCGAGACCGTTGGCGTCGCCGGGATACCAGTTCTGGACGGTCGAATATTTGATCTCCGCATCGTCCATCGCGACCAGCTCGACCACCGCGGCGTGGAGCTGGTTCTCGTCGCGCATCGGCGCCGTGCAGCCTTCGAGGTAGGAGACGTAGCTGCCCTTGTCGGCGACGATCAGGGTGCGCTCGAACTGGCCGGTATTGGCGGCGTTGATCCGGAAATAGGTGGAAAGCTCCATCGGGCAGCGAACGCCTTCGGGGATGTAGACGAAGGTGCCGTCGGAGAAGACCGCCGCATTGAGGCAGGCGAAGTAATTGTCGCGCTGGGGCACCACGCTGCCAAGGTATTTCCGAACGAGGTCCGGAAACTCGCGGACCGCTTCGGAAATGCTTCGGAAGATGACCCCGGCGCGCTCCAGCTCGGCCCGGAACGTGGTGGCGACGGAGACCGAGTCGAACACGGCGTCGACGGCGACCTTGCGGGCGCCTTCGACTCCGGCCAGCACCTTCTGCTCCTCGATCGGTATTCCAAGCTTCTCGTAGGTGCGGCGGATCTCGGGGTCGAGCTCGTCGAGCGAGGCGATGGTCGGCTTCTGGCGCGGCTCGGCGTAATAATAAGCGTCCTGGAAATCGATCGGCGGAATGTCGAGCTTGGCCCAGCTCACTTCCTCCATCGTCAGCCAGGCGCGCCATGCCTTGAGGCGCCATTCGAGCATCCATTCGGGCTCGTTCTTCTTCGCCGAGATGAACCGGACCGTGTCTTCGCTGAGGCCCTTGGGCGCGAAATCCTGCTCGATGTCGGAGCTGAAGCCCCATTCGTAATTGGAGGCGCGGTCGACCGCCTCCTGCGCTTCACGGTTGCGCACCCCGGTGTCTTCCATTGTCATTATTTCGCCTCCGCCAGAGTGGCGAGGCTGACGCCCTGGAGGGCGCCGCGGACCGCGTCGTTGGCGATGTTGAGATGGGGCTTGACCCGGCAGCTGCCCTCAAGCGCGCAGTCGTGGATCGAGCCCTGGATGCAATTGGTCATCGCGATCGGGCCCTCCAGGGCTTCGATGATGTCGGCGAGGCTGATCGCGCCCGCCGCCCTGGCGAGGCGGAAGCCGCCGCCGGCGCCGCGGGCGGAGACGAGCAGGCCCGCGGCCGCGAGCCGCCCCATCACCTTCTGGGCCGTCGGCAAGGGCACTCCGGTCTCCTCGGCGATAAGGCCGGCGGAGAGGCGGGCGCCGTCGGGACGGCGGGCGGCGGCGGCCATCACGACGACGGCGTAATCGGCGAGGGAGGTGAGGCGCATTGGCTAATCGGACCGTTTCATTCCGATTGGCATGTGGCGGGGCCGGGGCTGGGAATCAAGTCCCCGCAGCCCCCTCCGCGAGGCAGGCCTTCAGGCGATGCTTCATGTTCGGGACCGCGTCTTCGAGGCCGAGGAACTCGCTCGCCTCCATCAGCCGCCATTCCTGGCCTTCGTCCCCGAACCGGATCCGCTCGATCTCCTCGGGCGTGACTTCGGCGGCGCAGAAATAACTGTCGAGGCCGCCGTCGACTCCGCTGCGGTAACGCCGGAGCGAGCGCACCCGGTTCTCCTCCAGGGAAATGCCGAACTCCTCTTCCACCTCGCGAAGCGCGCAGGCGACCGGGCCCTCGAAGCCCTCGCGCCCTCCTCCCGGCAGATCCCACAGACCGGGAAAGGGTATGCCGAGCTTGTCGTCGCGCCGGTAGGCGACGATCCGGGACCCGCAGAGCAGGGCGATCTTGGTGCCGTTGAAGGCTTGGCCATGCCACATCCGCCCCCCATGTCGCCCGCCGGGCGGGATGTATACCGTTCCCGCGGCTCCGCCCTCGCGCCGAAACAGGTTCAGCCCGGCGAGGGGCTATGCCATAGCGCCGCCCATGGCGCTCTACCCCCTGGTCCGCCCGTTCGTTTTCGCGCTGGAGGCGGAACGGGCGCATCGTCTCACCATCCGCGCGCTGAAAGCGGCCCCGGCGGGCAAGCCGGCGGGGGAGGATCCCCGCCTCGCCATCCGGGTCGCTGGCCTCCACTTCCCCAACCCGGTCGGGCTCGCGGCGGGCTTCGACAAGGATGCCGAGGTGCACGGGCAGATGCTCGGCTTCGGCTTCGGCTTCGTCGAGGTGGGAACCCTGACTCCGCGGCCCCAGCCCGGCAATCCGAAGCCTCGGCTGTTCCGGCTCGTCGAGGACCGGGCGGTGATCAACCGGATGGGGTTCAACAATGGCGGCTTCGAGCCGGCGAGGGCCCGGCTCGCAGTGCGGCGGGGCGGACTGGTCGGAGTGAATATCGGGGCCAACAAGGACAGCGCCGACCGGATCGCCGATTATTCGGCGGGGGTGCGGGAGATGGCGCCGCTCGCCGACTACCTCACCGTGAACATCTCGTCGCCCAACACGCCCGGCCTGAGGGCGCTTCAGGACAAGGGCGCGCTCCGGGAGCTGCTCGCCGCCGTCGGCGAGGCGCGAGGCGGCGGAGGGCCGGTCTTCCTCAAGGTGGCTCCGGACTTGGAGTCGGAGGAGGTGGACGACGTCGCCCGAGCCGCGATCGAAGGCGGCATAGACGCCCTCATCGTCGCCAATACGACGGTGTCTCGGCCGCCGCTGCGGTCGAAGCATTCGGGAGAGGCGGGCGGACTTTCGGGCGCGCCGCTCAAGGAACTCGCGCTTCAGCGGCTGAAGGACTTCCGGGCCGCGACCGGCGGTGCGATTCCGCTGATCGCCGCGGGCGGGATCGAGAACGGAGTGGACGCCTATGCGCGGATCCGGGCCGGCGCGAGCCTGGTCCAGCTCTACACGGCTCTGGTCTATCGCGGACCGGGAGTCGCCCGGGCAATCGCCGCCGAGCTTGGGCCGCTGATGAGGCGCGACGGCTTCGCGACGCTCGCCGAGGCGGTCGGGACAGCCTGAGCCGTCATCCCGGACTTGATCCGGGATCCATGAACACGGCCGAGCCAAGCTTCGAGCCGCCGTGTTCATGGATTCCGGCCTTCGCCGGAATGACGGCCCGGGACCTTACGTCTTTAGCGCTTGCGGCGCGGGCTGAGGGGACTAGTGTCGCCGCCGATGCTCAGCCGGCTTGTCCTCCCGCTCCTCCTCGTCCTCGCGTCCTGCGCAACCGCTCCCGACCCGGCCCCGGCCGGCGAGGCTCAGCCGGGCGGGATGGTCTCGGCCGCCGATCCGCGAGCCGCCGAGGCGGGGCGCTGGGTCCTGAACCAGGGCGGGAACGCCGCGGACGCCGCGATCGCCATCCAGATCGCGCTGACCGTGGTCGAGCCGCAATCGTCCGGGATCGGCGGCGGCGGCTTCTTCGTCTATCACGACGCGAAGAGCGGCCGGATCTTCACCTACGACGGCCGGGAAAAGGCGCCCGACGCCGCGTCTCCCAAATGGTTCTTCGGCCCGGACGGAAAGCCGCTCGGCTATCGCCAGGCGATCCCCGGCGGCAAGAGCGTCGGAGTGCCCGGCAACGTCCGGCTGATGGCGCTCGTCCACGGCCGCCACGGCAAGTTGCCCTGGGCGAAATTGTTCGAGCCGGCGATCCGGCTCGCGCGCGACGGCTTCGCGCTCACCCCGCGGGGACGCAATGCGATCCTCAACAGCCGCGATCTCGCCGGGCTGAGCGACTGGGGGCGCGCCAATCTCTTCGGGTCCGACGGGGAGCCGAAGGCGGTCGGAACGACGATGCGCAACCCCGAGCTGGCGCAATTGCTCGAGAACGTGGCGTCGCGCGGCCCGGACTATTTCTACGTCGGTCCGGCGGCCGAGGCGCTGGTGCGCACCGTCCGAGGCGCCCCGCGCAACCCCTCGGCGATGGTGGCCGGGGACCTCGCCGCCTACGAGGCGAAGGAGCGGCCTCCGGTCTGCGCTTTGTATCGCCGCTACCGGATCTGCGGGATGGGGCCGCCTTCCTCCGGAGCGACCACGGTCTACGCGACCTTGAAGCAGCTCGAGCGGTTCGACCTTCGCGGGCTCGGCAAGGACAATCCGGTCTCCTGGCACCTGATCGGAAACTCGATGCGCCTCGCCTTCGCCGATCGCGACGCCTATCTTGCCGATCCGGACTTCGTTTCCGTCCCGGTCGCCGGGCTCATGGATCCGGCCTATCTGGCTTCCCGCTCGAAGCTCATCTCTGCGGATCGGGCGATCGACAAGGCCGCCGCCGGAACTCCGCCGGGAGCGGCCCGGGTGGCGGCCGGCGCGACCCTCGAGGTGCCTTCCACCTCCCACATGGCCGCCGCCGACGGCCGCGGCAACGTCGCCTCCGTGACCTCCACGATCGAAGGCGCCTGGGGTTCGGGGCTGACGGTCAACGGCATGTTCCTCAACAACGAGCTGACCGATTTCAGCATCGTCCCGGAGATGGACGGCGTCCCCGTCGCGAACCGGGTCGAAGGCGGCAAGCGGCCGCGAAGCTCGATGTCGCCGACCATCGTCTACGGGCCCGACGGCAAGGTCCGGCTCGCGGTCGGAGCCGCCGGCGGGCCGACGATCATCGCCCAGGTCGCCAAGGCGATCATCGCCGTGATCGACTGGGACCTGAGCGCCCAGGAGGCGATCGCGCTGCCGACGATCTTCGCTCCCGGCGACAGCCTGATGGTCGAGCGGGGCACGAGCCTCGAGGCGATGATCCCGGCGCTTCAGGCGCTCGGCAACAAGGCCGCGCCGATGAACCCGGGCTTCAAGGCCAATGCGATCGAATGGGTGGACGGCGGATGGCGCGGGGGCGCCGATCCGCGAAGCGAAGGCGTGGCGCTCGCCCAATAACTTCGGGAGAAGCAATGCGGCTGCTCGAACATTTTCCGAACCTGGTCGCCATGTTCTTCGCGCGCGCCGCGCAGAAGGGCGACTCGCCGTTCCTTTGGGCCAAGCGCGAGGGGGCGTGGCGGCCGATCAGCTGGCGGGAGACCGCGGAGCAGGTCTGCTCGCTCGCCGCGGGCCTGAAGGCGATCGGGCTGAAGCCGGGCGAAAGGGTCATGCTCGTTTCCGAGAACCGGCCCGAATGGTGCATCGCCGACCTCGCCATCATGGCGGCCGGCTGCGTCACCGTCCCCGCCTACACGACCAACACCGAGCGGGATCACCAGCATATCCTCGACGACAGCGGCGCGCGGGCCGTCATCGTCTCGACCCAGAAGCTGGCCCGGCCCCTGCTCCCGGCCGCGATAAGGTCGAACGTGTGCGAGCATGTGATCGGAATCGAGGCGCTCCCCGGCGGCCAGTCTGGAAACGTCTGCTTCCACGACTGGACAACCCTGGTCGCTTCCCATGCGCCCGACGTCGCCGCCTGCACCGAGGCCGCCGCCAAGGTGACCCGTGAGGACCTCGCCTGCCTCATCTACACCTCCGGCACCGGCGGAGCGCCGCGCGGGGTGATGCAGCATCACGGCGGCATCCTCCACAATGTAGAGGGCTGCATCGAGGTCATCTCCGAGGATTTCGGCGTAGGCGAGGAAATCTTCCTCTCCTTCCTCCCGCCCAGCCATGCCTATGAGCATAGCGGAGGGCAGTTCTTTCCGATCGGGATCGCCGCCCAGATCTATTATTCCGAAGGGCTGGAGAAGCTCGCCTCCAACATCGAGGAAGTCCGGCCGACCATGATGATCGTGGTGCCGAGGCTCCTCGAGGTGCTGAGGCAGCGGATCCTGAAGAATGTCGAGAAGCAGGGCAGGCTCGCCAATTACATGATGAAGCGGGCGCTGGAGATCGGCGCGAAGGATTATGCGGGGACCAAGAGCCTTTGGGACCGGCCGATGGACCTGGTTCTCGACCGGCTGTTCCGGCCGAAGATCAGCGCCCGCTTCGGCGGCCGGGTCAAGGCCATGGTCTCGGGCGGGGCGCCGCTCAACCCGGACGTCGGGATCTTCTTCCATTCGATCGGGCTCACCGTGCTCCAGGGCTACGGCCAGACCGAGGCGGCGCCGGTGATCAGCTGCAACCGCCCGAAGGCGGGCGTGAAGATGGACACGGTCGGGCCGCCGCTGCGCAACACCGAGGTGCGCATCGCCGGGGACGGCGAAATACTGGTCCGCGGCGAGCTGGTGATGAAGGGCTATTGGCGCAATCCGGCGCAGACCGAGAAGGCGCTGGTCGACGGCTGGCTCCACACGGGCGACGTCGGCCATATCGACCAAGCCGGGCGGATCGTCATCACCGACCGCAAGAAAGACCTGATCGTCAACGACAAGGGCGACAACGTCTCCCCACAGAAGGTGGAGGGGATGCTGACCCTCCAGCCCGAGATATTGCAGGCGATGGTCGTCGGCGACCGGCGGCCTTATCTGGTCGGAGTTCTGGTCGCCGATCCGGAGTGGACGGCGGAATGGGCGGCGGCGGCGGGCAAGCCGCACGATCCGGCCGCTTTGCGCGACGACCCGGACTATTACCGCTCGCTTTCGGCGGCGGTGGACCGGGTCAATGCCGATCTGTCGGTGATCGAGAAGGTGCGGCGCTTCATCCTCGCCGACGCGCCTTTCTCGACCGAAAACGAGCAGCTTACGCCCTCGATCAAGATCCGCCGCCACGTCATCCGCGCCGCCTATGGCGAGCGGCTGGATGGGTTGTACAAGAAGTAGCGCGTCGGGGAAAAGGCCGTCATCCCGGCGAAAGCCGGGATCTCGGGGAGACCCGCCGAGACTTATCGACCCGAGATCCCGGCTTTCGCCGGGATGACGGATCGGCCTGCCGAGAAGCTCGCGCGTGTCTAGCCCTTGACCCGCCGGTAGGGCTGGAAGTCGGCGAGGCCGCACCCGCCGAACTCGGCCCGGCTGACCGGATCGAAGACCGTGGCGATGTCGCCGCGGCAGAGGCGGTTGGTCGTCGTGCGGGTCTTCAGCGCCCGGCCGAAGCCGAGGTCGGGGCAGCCGTTCGCCGGGCGGTTGACCCATTTGCGGCCGCCGGTGCCGGAGAAGACGATTGCGGTCTCGCCGGCCGACTTGTTGCCCTGAAGGTCGCGCATGTTGACGCACTGGACCGGCGCTCCGTCCGGCTCGTAGCCGCGAAGCTGCCTGGAAAGGTCCGCCTCGTCGTTGGCGGCCATGTCCATCCCTTCGTCGGTATCGGCGGCGCAGCCGGCCGCGAGGCAGACTGAAGCGAGCAAAATCAAATATTTCATCCCTGGGGCCTCCTGAGAAGCTGAACGTCCGACTCGCCGGACGGCTTCCTATGCACGGAAATTATCCTTGGCCCGGCGCAGCTCAGCAAGCTCCGCCGCCGATGAAGCGCGGATGAACGGATTGGTGGCGAGCTCCAGGGCGATGGTCGTGGGCACCGTCGCCTCCCCCGCCGCCCGCGCCGCCTCCACTTGCGCCATCCGCTGGGCGAGCGCTTCGTTGCCGGGCTCGACCGTCACGGCGAAGCGGCCGTTGGAGAGCGTATATTCGTGCGCGCAATAGGCCCTGGTCCGGGGCGGCAGCGCCGCAAGCCGCTGGAGATTGCCGTACATCTGCTCGGCGGTGCCTTCGAACAGGCGGCCGCAGCCCATGGCGAACAAGGTGTCGCCGACGAAGACGACTTCCTCCGATTGGAGATGGAAGGCGATGTGGCCGGCGGTGTGGGCGGGGACTTCGAGCACTTGCGCCTCGACCGCCCCGAGCGCTGTCCGGTCACCCTCCCGGACGTGGCGGTCGAGCGTTGGGATCCGCGCGGCCTCGGCGGCGGGCCCGGTGACGAACGCGCCGGTCGCGGCTTTGATCGCCGCGTTGCCGCCCGTATGATCGGGATGCCAGTGGGTGTTCCAGATCTGCGTGATCCGCCACCCGCGCGCTTCGGCCTCGGCAAGCACCGGCTCCGCGACCGCCGGATCGATCGCCGCCGTCTCGCCGGAAGCGGGCTCGTGCACCAGCCAGACGTAATTGTCGGACAGGACGGGGATCCGGACGATCTCTACCATGTGCCGCTATTCGGCATCGAGGCCCAGGGCTCGGCGGGGGGGAGCGCCTCGCCGGCCTGGAGCAGTTCGACGGAGATGTTGTCGGGGCTCCGGACGAAGGCCATCCGGCCGTCGCGGGGCGGCCGGTTGATGGTCACCCCGCCCTCCATCAGCTTTCGGCAGCTCTCGTAGATATTGTCGACGCGATAGGCGAGATGGCCGAAATTGCGGCCTTCGGAATAGCCTTTCTCGTCCCAATTGTGGGTGAGCTCGACCTGCGCCTCCTCGTCGCCGGGCGCGGCCAGGAAGATTAGGGTGAAGCGGCCGCCCTCGTTGTCGTAGCGGCGGATCTCCCGGAGTCCGAGAAGCTCGAAGAAACGCAGCGTCTCGTCGGGGTCGGAGACTCGGATCATGGTGTGGAGGTACTTCATGGCCGCCTCCTACCGCGCCGGGCGGGAGCCGTGAAGCTCTTGGCCGCTCGCCGAGCTTGCCATTCCGGGCGCCGTGACCGCGGACGGCATTCGGGCGGCCGAGCGCGCCAATGCGATGGAAATTGGTGTGCCTGACGCCAATTTATTTGCCAGCTTCGTTTCGTCTCTATAAATGCACGGTTCACCGGCTCCGTAACAAAACGGCTGCTGAAACCCGGAGAGTGGCATGGCCGAGCGCTGGATCGACGATCGCAACAACGTTCTCCTGCTCGGCGCCATCCTGCTTGCGCTTGCGATCGTCGTCGGAGGCTATCTTCTCGGCGACGGCCTTCGGCGCGCCCGGATGGCGGATCGGGCGGTCACCGTGCGCGGGCTTGCCGAGCGCAACGTCACCGCGGACCTGTCGACCTGGACGATCGCCTATTCGGAGCAGGGGACCGAGCTCGGCCCGGTGCAGGCGGCGGTGGACGAGAAGAGCCGGGCGGTCCGCGCCTTCTTCCGCCGCCACGGCTTCACGGACAAGGATATCAGCGACACCGGAGCCTCGGTCAGCCAGTTCTACGACAACAACCGGGGCCAGAACAGCGTCACCGTCCGCCAGAAGATCCAGCTTCGCACCGGCGACGTGATGCGCGCCCGCTCCGCCTTCGCCCGCCAGGCCGACCTCATCCGCGGCGGAGTCGCGCTCGAGGAGGGCAGCGGCATGGTCTACAGCTTCACCAGGCTCAACCAGATCAAGCCCGAGATGATCGCCGAGGCGACCCGCAACGCCCGCGACAGCGCGCTTCAGTTCGCCCGCGACAGCGGCACGGGCGTGGGCGGGATCCGCTCCGCCACCCAGGGCTATTTCTCGATCGGAGCGCGCGACGGAAATGTCGACGGAGAAGGCGGGTCCTCCGCCGGAGATTCGCCGTTCCAGAAGGTGCGGGTGGTAACGACCGTCGATTTCTATCTCGATTAGGAAGGCGGCGCGGGATCCGGCGCCGCGCTAGCGCGGCTTCGCCGAATCCTCGTTGGCCGCGATCGCGGCTCGGGCGGCCCTGCCCGCGTCCGAATTCGGAGCCGCCCGTTCGGCGCGCGCATAGAGGCCGAGCGCCGCGTCCTTCTCGCCCGAAAGCCCGGCGATGTTGCCGGCTTCCAGCAGGATGGCCGAATCGTCGGGAGCGAGCGAAACCGCCTTCGCGATATCCTCCCTCGCCCGCGCCAGGTCGTTCTGGCGGCGGGCGAGCGCGGCCGAGAGGTACCAGCCGAAGGCGTCTTCGGGAACGAGCGCCACGCCCTTGTCGATATGCGTCCGCGCGGTGCCGTTGTCGTTGAGCGCGGCCGCCGCCCGGGCGAGATCGAGATGGACCTCGCCTTCGAGCTTCGGAGCCAGCAGCCGGGTGGCGAGCGCGGAACCGAAGGCCTTGCGGGCCGCCGCCGCGTCGCCGGCCGCGAGCCGGGCATTGCCGGCCTCGACCCAGAGGTCGCCGCGGCGGCGGTCCTGGCGCGCTTCGGCATCTTTGGCCGCGGCTTCGAAGGCGGCCGCGGCTTCGGCCCATTTCTCCTGGGCCGACAAAGCCAGGCCGAGGCATTGCGCCGCCGGGATCCCGCCGCCCGAGCCGAGCCAGGCCTGGGCGCGGCCGCTCGCCTGCGCGGGCGCGGTCCGAACGAGGGCAAGGCAGTCGCGGTAGCGATTCTGCGCGGTATCGACCGGGCCGGAAACCTGGGCGGCGGCGGCGAGCGCCAGCAGGATCGGGGTCATTGGCTCTCCACGGAGGTGAAGCCCCGCCCTTAGCAAGGCCGCCTGCACCGCGGGTGAACGAATCATCGCGACGGGATCAGCCGAGCTCGGCCACCGTGTCGATCAAAAGCGCGATGTCGGAAGGCCGGGAGAGGCGGTGGTCGCCGCCCTTGACGAGGGTGGCGCGCACGTCGCAGCTGCGGAGCCGTTCCGTCAGCTGCAGCGAAATCCGCCAGGGGACGTCCGCGTCGTCGAGGCCGTGGAGCAGGCGGACGGGACAGCCGACGGCGATCTCCCCGCCGAGCAGCTTCAGCGCCTCGCCGCTCTCCCAGAAAGCGCGGGTGGTGACATAAGGCGCCTCTCCATAGGGAGAAGGCTCCTCCAGCCGCCCCGCCTCGCGGATGACGCGCTTCTGCGCCTCGTCGAAGCCCCAGCCGGTGAAATCGGGCGCGGCCGCGATCCCGACCAGCCCCGCCACCCGCCCCGGCCGGGCGAGCGCGGCGAGCAGCATCAGCCAGCCGCCCATCGACGATCCGACGAGAACGACCGGACCGCCGACCGAATCGATCGTCGCGAGCGAGTCCTCGAGCCAGAGCGCCAGAGTCTGGGACTCGAAATCGCCTTCGCTCAGGCCGCAGCCGGCGTAATCGAAGCGAAGCATCGCCCGCCCCTGGGCCTCCGCCCACCCATCGAGCGCGCTCGCCTTGCCGCCGTCCATGTCGGACATGTAGCCGGGCAGGAAGACGATGGTCGGGCCTCGGCCGCGGCGATGACGGAAGGCGAGGCGGCGGCCGGGGGCGGCGTCGAGATAGCCGGGAGGGTTCATCGGCCGGCTTTAGCAGGCAAAGCGTCATGCTGAACTTGTTTCAGCATCCAGTCCGGAGGCCGCGCGGCGGGCGGAGACCTGGACCCTGAAACAAGTCCAGGGTGACGCCGTCGGGCCAGGTCGCGTCGTGTCGGGCCCCGTATGACGTCCGTGTCCGCTCACGGGGCTGGAGAAGCCGCGAGGGTGCCGCTACATGCGCCCGGTCATGACAGAGCATTTCAAGATCCGCCTCCCCGACGGCTCCGTTCGGGAGGTCTCACCCGGGACCACTCCGGCGGACGTCGCCGCGGCCATCGGCCCCGGCCTCGCCAAGGCGGCGCTCGCCGCGCGCGTCAACGGCGAGGTTCGGGACATCAACCGGCCGCTCGAAGGCGATTCCGAGCTGGCGCTGATCACCGCCCGGGACGAGGCCGACGCGCTCGAGCTCGTCCGCCACGATTATGCGCACATCCTCGCCGAAGCGGTGCAGAACCTGTTCCCCGGAACCCAGATCACCTTCGGCCCGGCCACCGACGACGGCTTCTATTACGATTTCGCCCCCGCCCCGGAGCGCGGCCCCTTCACGGAGGAGGACCTGCCGGCGATCGAGGAGGAGATGCGCCGGATCATCGCGCGCGACGAGCCTCTCGTCCGCGAAGTCTGGACCCGCGAGGACGTCCGCCGCCTGTTCCTGGAGCAGGGCGAGAGGTTCAAGGCCGAATGGGTGATGGAGCTGCCCGAGCACGAGACCATCACAATGTACCGGTCCGGCAAGTGGCTGGACCTGTGCCGCGGCCCTCACCTCGCCTCGACGGGCAAGGTCGATCCTCAGGCCTTCAAGCTGACGCGGGTCTCCGGCGCCTATTGGCGCGGCGACCAGAAGAACGCGATGCTCTCGCGCATCTACGGCACCGGCTGGCTCAACAAGAAGCAGCTCGAAGCCCACCTCACGCGGCTCGAGGAAGCGGCCAAGCGCGACCATCGCCGGATCGGCCAGGACATGGACCTGTTCCACCTCCAGGCGGAAGCGCACGGATCGGTCTTCTGGCATCCGGCCGGCTTCGTCGTCTGGCGCCAGCTCGAAGCCTATATGCGCCGGCGCCTCGATGCCGCGGGCTATGCGGAGGTGAAGACCCCGCAGGTGATGGACGCGCGCCAGTGGGAGCAGTCCGGCCATTGGGGCAAATATCGCGAGAACATGTTCGTCATCCCCGACGAGGTGCCCAATACCGAGGAGGAAGGTCCCGTCATCACCGGCGAAGCGGACTGGATGGCCTTGAAGCCGATGAACTGCCCGGCCCACGTCCTCATCTTCCGCCAGGGCATCAAGAGCTATCGCGACCTGCCGATCCGGCTCGCCGAGATGGGCGTGTGCCACAGGAACGAGCCGCACGGAGCGCTTCACGGGATCCTTCGGGTCCGGCAGTTCACCCAGGACGACGCCCACATCTTCTGCCGCGAGGACCAGCTGGTCGAGGAGGTGCGGCTGTTCCTCGACCTGCTCGACACCGTCTACAAGGATCTCGGCTTTCCGGATTACCAGATCAAGCTCGCGCTCCGGCCGGAGAAGAGGTTCGGAAGCGAGGAGATGTGGGACTGGTCCGAGCAGTCGCTTCGCGACGCGGTCAAGGCGGCGGGGCGCGATACGGCCGAGTTCGGCTGGGAAGAGCTTCCGGGCGAGGGCGCCTTCTACGCGCCCAAGCTCGAATTCCATCTCACCGACGCGATCGGCCGCACCTGGCAGGTGGGGACGATCCAGACCGACACGGTGCTCCCCGAGCGGCTCGATGCCAGCTATGTCGGCGAGGACGGCCAGCGCCACCGGCCGGTCATGCTCCACCGAGCGATCCTCGGCTCTTTCGAGCGCTTCATAGGGATCCTCATCGAGCATCATGCCGGCCGCTTTCCAATGTGGCTCGCT
>DASVTA010000388.1:0-1506 GCA_036387815.1 Allosphingosinicella sp. | reverse complement strand
ACCTCCCACCGCTACGCGGCGGGCCCCTCCTCTCCCGCGGAAAGCGGGAGAGGCTTTCAAGGGCTTCCCTCGCACGCGCCGAGACGACAAACTGCTCCCAATGTTCTGGCCCCCCCTCTCTGAAGCCCGCGACGGTCCGACCATCGCCGCGCTCCACCTCTACAGCCAGATAATCGGCAAGGCGGCGGTCGCTCTCCTGCCGTGGCGCAACCATGGCTGGCATGCCACGCTCCACGTCCATCCGCGCGGCCTCAGGACCGAGCCGCTCCACGGCCCGGCGGGACCGTTCGAGATCGGGCTCGATCTGGCCGATCACCGCTTCACCTTCGCCGACCGCGGCGGGTCGCGCGGCTTCGCCCTTCACCCGACGACCGTGGCGGACTTCCATGCTCAGGTGACGGCGCTGCTTCGCGAGGCGGGGCACGAGGTGCGGATCCACCCGGCCACCAACGAGCTCGATCCCGCGATCCGCTTCGCCGAGGACGAAACCCCCCGCGCCTACGACGGCGACAGCGCCTCGCGCCTGCTCGGCGCCCTTCTCGACGCGGACCGGGTCTTCCGCCTCTTCCGCTCCTCCTTCCTCGGCAAGGCGAGCCCGGTCCATTTCTTCTGGGGCAGCTTCGATCTCGCCGTCACCCGCTTCTCCGGCCGCACCGCCCCGCTCCACCCCGGCGGGATCCCCCATCTCCCCGACGAAATCACCCGCGAAGCCTATAGCCACGAAGTCTCGAGCGCCGGCTTCTGGCCGGGCGGCGCCGGCGGCGGCGGCGATCCCTTCTTCTATTCCTACGCTTATCCCTCGCCGGAAGGCTTCGCCAAGGCGCCGGTCAAGCCGGAGGCCGCCCGCTTCGACGAAGCGCTGGGCGAGTTCGTCCTGCCCTATGCGGCGGTCCGGACCGACGCCGACCTCCTGGCCTTCCTCGAATCCACCTACACCGCCGCCGCCGACCTCGCCCACTGGGACCGCGCGGCGCTGGAATGCGAACCCGGCGTCCCTCGCGCACCGAGGCGCCTCTAAAACGCGCTCTTTCCGGCTGCGCCGATTGGCCTCCGAAGCCATATTGTTCGCACAAAGGGCACAAAGGGCACAAAGGGCCTCCGCGGCGAAGCCGCAGCGCGCTTTTTAGATGGCGATGAAGGCGCTGCGCGCCGATCCAGTGCGGACTCTTTGTGCCCTTTGTGTGCTTTGTGCGAACCAAAATGCAGCCTGCGCCGCGGCACTGCGTGCGAGAGCTCTAACCCACGAAAGGATAAGGCGAGATCGTCTTCTGGGTTTCGTTGAGCGCCAGCGTGTGACCGGCCGGGGCGGCGGCGCGCTGGGGGCAGCGCAGGCGCGGGCAGATGGTGCAGGCGGGGCCGATCGGAGTGACGTAGGGCTTGGCCAGGTCCTCGCCGTCGGCATAGAGGATCCGGGGCGCGTATTTGACGTCGCAACCGAGGCCGATCGCAAGCTGCGAGCTCTCGCGCGGGTCGAGCCGGATCGCGCGGTCGACGGTCCGGGCGATG
>DASVTA010000387.1:0-1889 GCA_036387815.1 Allosphingosinicella sp. | reverse complement strand
TGGCGAGGGATCGCCGGCGATGACGTGGATGTCGACGGCCAGCTTGTCGGCGTGGAGCCCGAGCGGCTTCTTCACGCCTTCGAGGCCGTCGACCGTATAGAGCGCCGGAAGCGCGTGAAGGATCATCCGCCCGTCGCTGCTGATCGATTCCCGGCCGATTCCGAGCAGCTGGTCGATATCCGCTTTCTCTATACGGCGGCCGCCGATCTGCAGTTCGACGCTGGCGACCGTGCTCACCAGCCCGCCCGCCGAGAAGCCGACGAAGACATCCTCGATGTTGGTCGCCGCGATCCGCTCGGCCTGCTCCACCGCCTCGCGGATCGCCCCTTCGGTCTTCTCCATGTCGGCGATGAAGCCGCGCCGAACCCCCTGGCTCTGGCGCTGCCCGGTGCCGAGGATCTTGAGCCGCCCGTCCTCGCCCGGCTCGGCGATCAGCGCGGACACTTTCGAAGAGCCGACGTCTAATGCGGTGACGAGCTTGCGCGGGGCCTGGACGGTGGGCCTTTTCATCAGATGGTCCGATCCGCGTCGACGGTGCCGCTGCCCGGCGCGACCGGAGCTGTCGGGGGGGCTTCGGGCGTAATCTCGGGGACGGTGCTCCCGGGCTCGCTCGAAAGCCGGATCAGCATCCGCTTGGGATCGCGCATATCGATCCGGACATAGCCCTTGCCGAGCAGCTGGACGGACTGATCCATGCTGGCGAACTTCGTCAGCGCCTTGCGCGCCGCCGCTTCGCCTTCCGGCAGCAGGAGCACTTCGCCGGACTGGAAGCGAAGGTCCCAGCGGCGGCCGCCGACCCAGGTGGCACCGGCCATGGCCGGCTTGAGGTGGGGCGCCGCCTGCGTGAGCCGGGCAAGCTGACCGGCGTGGAGATTGGCGGC
Source organism: Allosphingosinicella sp. (assembly GCA_036387815.1). Classification (GTDB taxonomy): domain Bacteria; phylum Pseudomonadota; class Alphaproteobacteria; order Sphingomonadales; family Sphingomonadaceae; genus Allosphingosinicella. The sequence goes on along the minus strand of DASVTA010000387.1, from coordinate 1,008 downwards.
GGCCCCGATCAGCAACGGCAGATCGGGCATCGCGTCGAGCCGCACCGCTTCCAGCACCACTCCATCCATGTCGATGAGCGCGAGCCGCTGGTTGTGCTGCCAGATCGCGGCCGGGCGGCGCTCGACGATGTCGACGACGAGCGTGTCGGGGAGCCGCCGTGAGACCCGCGCGTCGCGCACCCAGCCGAACTGGAGCAGCCGCTGGCGAGTCCCTTCCAGGTCGACCATCGGCATCGCGGTGGAAGGCTGATCGAAAGCGATGTTGTAGACGTCGATCTGGCGGACATGGTCGGCGCCCTTGATTTCCACCCGCTTCATAGCGAAGCCCATTTCGCCGACGCTCTCGCCGATCGTGCCGCCGACCATCTGCGGGACCCGCAGCGCCCAGAGGAGGGCAAGCGCCACCGCGATCATCATTCCGAAGAATATCCACCAGCTGAACCGGCGCACCGCCTCCGGGAGCGCCGGAGCGGGGGCGGCCCCTCGGCCCCCTTGTCCCTTGCCGCGCGTCGGCCCCTTGACCTTCCCGCGCTGAGCCGAGCCGCGCGCTATCGACTTGCTCATAGGGCTTCCTCCACGATCTTCTGGACCAGCTCGGCATAGCTCATGCCGCAATAGCGGGCCTGCTCGGGCACCAGGCTGAGCGGAGTCATCCCCGGCTGGGTGTTGATCTCCAGCAGATAGAGCCCCGCCTCGCCCTGCTCGTCGTCCCATCGGAAATCGGCGCGCGAGCAGCCGCGGCAGCCGAGCGCCCGGTGCCCCTCGAGCGCCATCGCCTTCGCCGCCGCCGCGATCTCGTCCGGAATGTCCGCCGGGCAGATATGCTGGGTCATCCCTTCGGTATATTTGGCGTCGTAATCGTAGAAGCCCGATTTGGGCCTCAGCTCGGTGACGGCGAGTGCCTTGTCGCCAAGCACCGCGACGGTCAGCTCACGGCCCCTTCTGAAGGGCTCGGCGAGCAATCTCTTATAGTGCAGCCAGGGGCCTTCGGCCGCCCGTGAGATGGGA
>DASVTA010000386.1:0-2682 GCA_036387815.1 Allosphingosinicella sp. | reverse complement strand
TTCACGGGAGAGGAGGGGCCCAAGCGAAGCTTGGGAGGTGAGGGTCTGCAGCACTGACCCCGGCAAGACCCTCACCTCCCACCGCTTCGCGGTGGGCCCCTCCTCTCCCGCGAAAAGCGGGAGAGGAGACGAAAGCGGACCATCCCGGCGAAGGCGGGATCCATGAACACGGCGGGTCTCACTGGAGCGAGGACGGTGTTCATGGATTCCGGATCAAGTCCGGAATGACGGGGGGCGTCGGTATCATGGGGCGCCGGTAACAGGCACGTAGCTGGCACCGGACCTCCCAGGCGGGAAAATGTATACTGTCCCCGTTTTCCTTTCTGAGTCCGAAGAACCCCTCCACCGCGCTTCGCGCGGTCCCCCTCCCCCGGAAATCCGGGGGAGGAATTAGGCTGCATCGACGTTCAGCGGTCCCTTCTCCTCCCCTCTCCCGCTTTCCGCGGGAGAGGAGGGCCCCGCCGCAGAGCGGTGGGAGGTGAGGGTTTGTACGCCGGACTCGGAAAAGACCCTCACCTCCCAAGCCTTCGGCTTGGGCCCCTCCTCTCCCGCGAAAAGCGGGAGAGGGTCCTGTGCGGCTCCAGCCCATTTGAATGTCGATACAGCGTAATACCCGACGACTTACGCAATGATCCCCCCTTTCGCCGGATTCACGGAATCGCCGGGAGGCGAGGGTGGGCTCAGGCCTTCCCGAAGCCGTGGACGAGAAGCACGATGCCGTCGGAAGCCGCCAGCCTGTCGGCGGCGATGGCGCGATATTCCTCCGATTCCATCCATCTCCGCGCGGCCGGCTCGTCCGGGAAGCTGATGATGTTGAGCTTCTCGCCTGGCCATTGTCCCTCCAGGACCGCCGGGGCCTCGTCCGCCGCGAGCAGGCGGCCGCCATATTGGATGAGCACCGGCATGAACGCGGCTGCGTAAGCATCGTATCGGGCCCGGTCGTGGATCCTGATCTGGGCGACGACATAGACGGTCATGCGGCGGGTTCCTTTGTCGCATCGGGCCAATGGCCGGCGAGGGAGGGATGCGGTAGCCTGGCCCCAAGCTAGCCGATCAGGAGGCGCCGTGGCAGGGCTGTTGAGATGGATAGGCGCCGGGATCGGGCTCGCGGCGATGATCCTCGTCCCGTTCCTCCTGCTCGAAGCGGACATCCTGCGGCTGGCCCAGTGGCTTTTCACGCCCGGCCGAGTGGCGGGGCCGGTGCTTGCGCTGGTGATCCTCGCTTTGCTTGCGGGGGATGTGGTTCTGCCAGTGCCCTCGAGCCTGGTCAGCGTCGCGGCGGTGGCGCTCTACGGCTGGGCGGGCGGTCTGCTGATCTGGCTTGGAATGTCTGTCGGATGCGGCGTGGGTTACTGGCTGGGCAGCCAGGCCGGGCGGCCGCTGGCGCTCCGCTTCCTCGGGAGGAGCGAGCTCGAGCGGGCGCACCGGATCGCGGTGGGGATGGGGGCGCCGGCGCTCGTCCTCACCCGCGCGGTGCCGGTGTTCGCGGAGGCGGCGACCGTGGCCGCGGGCCTGGCCGCCATGCCGCTCCGCCGGTTCGCCGCCGCCACCGGACTCGCGAATGCGGGCATCGCCCTCCTCTATGCGGCGGCCGGCGAGGCGGCCGCGGGCTCGGGCCGGTCTTTCCTGACCCTGTTCGCCGCGGCGGTCCTGCTGCCCGCGCTAGCCTGGCTCGCGCTTCGGCTCGTAGCGCCGATCCGCTCCGCCTGAAGCGGACAAAGAAAAAGCGCCCCGGCCGAAGCCGGAGCGCTTTCCTTCGAGCGGCCGAAGCCGCGCGACTTAGAAGATGAAGTCGCTGCTGGTGAGGGTCGGCGAGTTGATGATGACCATCGCGAAGTCCGCTCCGCCGCCATCGACGTCGCCGAAGATCACCGACACCGGCCCGGAGAAGGGGCTCGCGCCGTCGATACCGTCGAGCTCCATGCCCAGGGCCGCTTCGGCCGCGTTCATGTTGCCGAAGTGGCGGATCGAAAGCTCGCCGGCGTTCTTCGGATTGGCGCTGTTCACCAGGGTGAAGGCCTGATCGCCCGCGAGGCCGGCATTGGCGTCGATCCCGCTCAGGTCGATCCTGTCGCCCTTGGTGAAATCGAGGATCACGTCGAGCGAGATCGGCCCGGACTTGCTCGCCACCTTGGTCGCGTTGATCTCACCGACGAAGACGTCGTTGCCGGCGCCGCCCGTCAGGAAGTCGACGCCGTCGCCGCCGATCAGCCGGTCGTTGCCCGCGCCGCCGTTGAGGCGGTTCGAGCCACCGTTGCCGGTGAGGACGTTGTCACCGGCGTTGCCGGTGGCGTCGCCTGCCGATCCGGTGAGGATCAGGTTCTCGACATTGTCGCCGAGCGTGTAGGCGATGGAGCTCGACACGGTGTCGTTCCCGCCGCCGGCCAGCTCGGTGACCTGATCGCCGCCGTTGTCGACGAAGTAGAGGTCGTTGCCGGCTCCGCCGATCATCGAGTCCGCACCGAGGCCGCCATCGAGGACGTTGTCGGAAGCGTTGCCGGTGATGACGTTGTTCAGAGCGTTGCCGGTGCCGTTGGCGGCGGTTCCGGTCAGGGTCAGGTTCTCGACATTGTCGCTCAGCGTGTAGCTGACCGAGCTCGAGACCGTGTCGGTGCCCTCGCCGGTCAGCTCGGCAACCAGATCGCCGCCATCATCGACGAAGTAGAGGTCGTTGCCGGCTCC
>DASVTA010000385.1:0-4033 GCA_036387815.1 Allosphingosinicella sp. | reverse complement strand
ATGACCGACGACGTGCTCGAGATCAGCCTCAAATCGCCCCGGCCCAATTTCCTGCAGCTGCTGGCCCAGCCCGAGATGGCGATCGTCCGGGACGGGGAAGGCTCCGGCCCCTACCGGGGCGAAAGGCGGCCGGACGGGTCGGTGCGGCTCGTGCCGATCGACGGCGAGACGGAAGAGGGCGACGCGCCGCCGCCGCTCCTTCTTCGAGGCGACGGAGCGGCGGTGGCGGCGGCGCGGTTCGACGAGGGCGAGGCCGACCTCCTCCTGGGCGGCACCTTGGGCGACCTGCCGCTGGCGCGGGCGGTGGGCGCGCCGGCGGCGCAGCTCCTGTTCGATCCGGTGGCCGGACTGTTCGGCCTCGCTTTCGTTGCGCCGGAAGGCCCGTTCGCCCGGATGGAGACCCGCCAGGCGCTGGCGATGGCCCTCGACCGTCCCGCGCTGGCGGCGGCGATGGGCGTGCCGGGGCTGCAGGCGCGGGAATCGCTGCTTCCGACGGGCATCGAGGGGCTCCCGCAGGTCTCGGCGCCCGCCTGGATCCGCGACCCGCTCGCCGCCCGGCGGACGCGCGCCGCCGCCTTGCTGAGCGACGGGCAAGAAGAGGGCCGGCTGACCGTTCGGGTCGCGCTTCCGGCCGGGCCGGGCTACCGGCTGCTCTTCGCCCGGCTCCGGCGCGACTGGGCGGCCGTGGGAGTCGACGCCCGGCGCGTTCCGGCCGGCGCTCCGGCCGACCTGCGCCTGATCGACGAGGTCGCCCCGGCGGGCCTCGCCAGCTGGTATCTGCGCCATTTCTCCTGCGAGGCGAACCGGATCTGCGATCCCGCCGCGGACGAGATGATGGCGGCGGCACGGACCGCGCCCGACGCCGCCACCCGCCGCGCCCGGCTCGCCGACGCCGACCGGATCCTGGCGGGGCTGGGGCCGTTCATTCCGCTGACCGCGCCGGTGCGCTGGTCGCTGGTCGCGCCCCGGCTCACGGGCTTCCGGGCCAATGCCTTCGGCCGCCACGCGATCGGCGAGCTGATCCGGGCCCAACCCTGAGCGAGCGTCGTTGAGAGCCAAGGGTGCGGGCGGCCCGAGCGCCGGCCGACAACAGGAGAATGAGGATGCCGAGCCCGCAGGACCAGTTCGACGCGATCGCGGAGCGGCTTCCGGTCGGCCGCGACCCGGCGTCGGTGCGGCGCCGGATCGAGGCGATGGAGAAGCTGCTCGAGCGGATGTTCACCCTGCCGGGCACCAACCGCCAGTTCGGGCTGGACGTCGTCTTCGATCTGATCCCGGTCGGCGGAAGCCTGGTGGCGGCGGCGATGGGGAGCTGGCTGGCCTGGGAGGCCCGCAACCTCGGGATGCCCAGGTGGCACCTCGTCCGGATGGGCGGCAACATCGGCGTCGATTTCCTGCTCGGCGCGATCCCCTGGGTCGGCGCGATCCCCGATTTCTTCTTCAAATCGAACACGCGCAACCTGAGGATCGTCAAGCGCTGGCTCGACAAGCATCATCCCGAGACGATGATCCTCGAGGGAGAGGTGGTGGCGCGGCGCTGAGCGGCGACGCGGCGGGGAACCGCACTAGCGCGAGGTAGAGGCCGGATCCTCGCGGCCTTCGGAGAACCACGCCTTGGAATCGGGCCGGAAGAGCAGCCAGAGCGAGACGATCGAGAGGATGTACTGGACGGCCGCGAGGATGGCCGGGACGGTTCCGTGAGACATGGTCCGTTCGAACCACATCAGGCCCACGAGCAGCCCGGCACTGCATATGACGGCGTAGATCCACTTCGCCACCGCGCTGCCGTTCGCGCTGATGAACCAGATCAGGAGCAGATAGAGGCCGATCAGGACGGCCTGGATCCCGATCATCGCGCCGGGGGCGATCCGCGCTCCGGCGGCGGCGGCGGGGCTCTCGATCTTGTCCCACGACAGCAAGGCGGCGAGGATCTGGATCGCCAGCGAAAGCAGGACGACCCGCGTGAAGTTGACGATCGATGGCGGCCGCATACCCGTATCCCCTTTTGAGCCGAACCATCTAGGACCATGCCGCGGCGCGGCGAAGCTCAAAAATCGCTTCGGGCGGCGGCGAAATCCAGGCCGATGTCGGCGGCGGGCGCGGACTGGGTGATCCGGCCGACCGAGACGTAGGTCACTCCGGTCACCGCCTTGGCTCGGATCGTCTCGAGCGTGACTCCGCCGCTCGCCTCCGTCGGGACCCGGCCCGCGACCAGCGCCACCGCCTCGCGAAGCACGGGCACGTCCATATTGTCGAGCAGCAGGTGGGTGGCTCCGGCATCGAGGGCCGGCTCGATCTGGTCGAGCCGGTCGACTTCGACGATGATGCTCCCGATCCCCGCCGCGGCCGCGCGCCTCACCGCCTCGCCGACTCCGCCCGCCACCGCGACGTGATTGTCCTTGATCATCGCCGCGTCCCAAAGGCCCATCCGGTGGTTGCGGGCGCCGCCCATCCGGGTCGCATATTTCTCGAGGCGGCGAAGTCCGGGGATCGTCTTGCGGGTGTCGAGCAGGACGGCGCCGGTGCCGGCGATGGCGTCGACATAGCGGCGGGTGAGTGTGGCGATGCCGGAGAGGTGCTGGACGATGTTGAGCGCGGATCGCTCGGCGGTGAGAAGCGCCCGGGCCCGGCCGCGAAGCCGAAGCAGGTCCGTGCCGGCCGCGACGGCCTCGCCGTCCCGGGCCAGCCGCTCGATCTCCACCTCGGCGTCGAGGAATCGGAAAAAAGCCTCCGCGACCGGCAGCCCGGCAACGACGGTCGCCTCGCGGCTGTCCATGACTCCGCCGAAGCAGGCCCCGGCGGGGATGACCGCGGCGGAAGTGATGTCGCCCGCCTCGCCGAGATCCTCGGCGAGGGTCGAGCGGACGAAAGCGTCGAGGTCGAAGCCGGGGAGGTCGAAACCTGGGATTGAGAAGGTCATGGAAAGATCACCTGGCGATCAAGGTTGAGACCCTCTCCCGCTTATCGCGGGAGAGGAGGGGCCCGCCGCGAAGCGGTGGGAGGTGAGGGTCTGTGCTTCGAACTCCGTAAGACCCTCACCCCCCAAGCCTTCGGCTTGGGTCCCCCCTCTCCCGCGGAAAGCGGGAGAGGAGGAAGGCGCCTACCGCCCCTCGCCCGCCAGCTCCCGCTTCAGATAGGCCATGAGCAGCGCCGAACGCCTGGCGTCCTCGGCATTGTCGGCGCCAACCGAGTGGCCGCCTTCCAGATATTCGTGGAAGTAGAAGCGGTTGCCATATTCCTCCAGCCGAGCCGCCATCTTGCGGGCGTGGCCGGGATGGACTCGGTCGTCCTTGGTCGAGCTGTAGAAGAAGACGGCGGGGTAGCGGACGCCCTTCCTCAGATTCTGGTACGGCGAGTAGCGGGACAGGAAGGCCCAGTCCTCAGGCTTGTCCGGATCGCCATATTCGTCGATCCAGGAGGCGCCGGCGAGGAGGTGCGAATAGCGCTTCATGTCGAGCAAGGGCGAGCCGTTGATGACGGCCGAATAAAGGTCCGGCCGCTGGTTCATCGCCGCGCCGACCAGCACTCCGCCGTTGGAGCGGCCGGAAATGCCGATCCTGCCCTTTTGGGTGACCCCCGTCCGGATCAGGTCCTCGGCGACGGCGTGGAGATCGTCGAAGCTCTTCTGCCGGTTCTCGCGAAGCACCGACTTGTGCCAGTCGGGCCCATATTCGCCGCCGCCGCGGATGTTGGCGAGGACATAGGCGTTGCCTTCCTCGGTCCAGAACATTCCGAGCGGGCCGGCGCGATAGGGCTGGCCGGTGAGGTAGCCGGGAGTTTGGGCGGCGCGGAAGCCGCCGTAAGCGTGGATGAGCGTCGGGACGGGGCCGGAGGCGCCTTTCGAGCGGACCAGGAAATAAGGGACTCGGGTGCCGTCCTTCGATGTGGCGAAGCGCTGCTCGACGGTTCGGGTGGAGGCGTCGAACTTGGCGGGGAGGCGCTGGACCAGGGCCGGGCGGCCCGCCGGAGCGACGGCGTAGAGCGCCGGCGGCGTCAGCATGCCCTCGACCGTCGCGAAGGCGAGGTCCGGCTT
>DASVTA010000384.1:0-6640 GCA_036387815.1 Allosphingosinicella sp. | reverse complement strand
CGCGAGGCAGCCTCTCGATGGCCTCCCAGAGCGCCTGGCCCTGTCGCTCGTCCGTCATCAGCCAGAGGTGCGGCAGAGGCTGGCGGCGGAGCATGGCGCTTCCTATAGCAGCCGCCATGACCGGCGCATCACCCGCACAGCGGCTGCACGAGGTGCGGGAGAAGATCGCCCGCTCCGCCCGACTCGCCGCCCGCCCGCCCGGCGACGTCACCCTGGTTGCCGTGTCCAAGACCCACGGCCCCGGCTCCATCCGCCCGCTGATCGAGGCGGGACAGCTCGAATTCGGCGAGAACCGGGTGCAGGAGGCGCAGGACAAATGGCCCGCGCTCAAGGCGCAGGCCCCGGCCGTTCGGCTCCACCTGATCGGCCGGCTGCAGTCCAACAAGGCGGCGGACGCGGTCGCGCTGTTCGATTCCATTCATTCCGTCGACCGGCCCTCCCTGGTCGACGCGCTCGCGGGAGCGATGGAGAAGGAGGGCCGGCGCCCCGACTGCTTCCTCCAGGTGAATATCGGGGACGAGGCGCAGAAGGGCGGCTGCGCGGTGGCGGACCTGCCGGCCCTGGCCGAGAGAAGCCGGGGAGCCGGCCTCCCGATCGCGGGCCTGATGTGCATCCCGCCGGCGGGCGTCGAGCCCGCACCCTATTTCGCCCTCCTGGCCAATCTCGCCCGCCGGCTTGCCTTGCCCGGCCTCAGCATGGGCATGTCGGCCGATTACGAGACGGCGGTGACGATCGGGGCCACCCATGTGCGGGTCGGAACCGCTTTGTTCGGAGACAGAAGCTGAGGTTCGCGGCGCTGATCTTCGACTTCGACGGAGTGATCGTCGACAGCGAGATCCTGTCCAACGCCATTCTCGCCGAAGCCCTCACCGCCATCGGCCACCCGACCAGCCTGGAGCAGGCGATCCAGCGCTATATCGGGCTCAACTGGCGCGATGCGATCGAGGTCATCGAGGCGGAGATCGGGCGACCGTTGCCGGCCGACTTCAGGGCGAGGACCAGGGAGGCTTTCCAGCTCCGCCTGGACGAGGTGACCGCGGTCGCGGGAGTCGAGGCCTTCCTCAATGCCCTTCCGCCCGTTCCCAAGGCCGTCGCCTCGTCCAGCCCGACCGTCTGGCTGCGCGGCTCGCTCGACCGCTTCGGCCTCGCCCATCATTTCGGCGGCCGCCTGTTCAGCGCCGCCGAGCATGTCGAGCGGGGGAAGCCTCATCCCGATATCTATCTGCACGCGGCACGGGCGCTCGGGGTTTCGCCGGCCGAGGTGCTGGTCATCGAGGATACGGCGCCCGGCGTGACCGCGGCCAAGGCCGCAGGGATGACGGTGGTGGGGCTTTGCGCCGGGCGTCACTGCGGCCCCGGCTACGGTGAGCGGCTCCGCGAAGCGGGGGCCGATTACGTCGCGGACGGGTATGACGACGTGCTCAGGCTCGTCCTGCCGGACTTGAAGCTCGATTGAGACAAGGAGCCCGCGTCATCCCGGCGCAAGCCGGGACCTCGGGGAGACCCCCCCGAGACTTCTTGTCCTGGGGTCCCGGCTTTCGCCGGGATGACGGGTAAGGGCGTCATGGCGTCAGAGCGAATGGCCGCTGCGTGAGCGCTTGGTCTCGAGATAGTCGCGGTTGTGCGGATTCCCCCCGGCCTTGAGCGGGACCCGCTCCGCCACCTTGATCCCCGCGGCTTCCAGCCCCTCGACCTTTCGCGGATTGTTGGTGAGCAGCCGAACCTCCTCCTGCGCCAGCTTGGCCAGCATCCGGGCGGCGATCGTGTAATGCCTTTCATCGTCGGCGAAGCCCAAGCGGAGATTGGCGTCGACCGTGTCGAACCCCTGGTCCTGAAGGGCATAGGCCCTCAGTTTGTTGACGAGGCCGATGCCGCGCCCTTCCTGACGCAAATAGAGGAGAATGCCCCATCCTGAAGCGGCGATCGCCGCGAGGGCGGAATCCAGCTGCGGCCCGCAATCGCATTTCAGCGAGCCGAGCACGTCTCCGGTGAGGCATTCGCTGTGGAGGCGGACGAGCGGCGGCTTTCCGGAGGGCGCGCCGATCAGCAAGGCGACATGCTCGGCCCCGTCCTCGTCCGACCGGAAGGCGACGATCTCCGCCTGCTCGGCGAAGCGGGTCGGAAGCCGGGCGCGCGAGGCGATCCTGAGCGACATCGCCAGCTCGAAGGCCTCCACGTCGCCGGGCGCGAGAGAGACGGAATCCTCCCCCGCCTCGCCGTCGAGGAACAGGGCCGGAAGCAGGCCGGCCCGGCGCGTCAGAGCGATGGCGGCGGCGGCGGCCGCTTCGCAGCCGACCTCCGCGGCCCGAAACGGGCCCTTGAGCGGCCGCGACAGGTCCAGCGCGGGATCGGCGACGGCGGTGGCTTCGGCGAGGCTCATCCCGATGCGTTCGATCCGGACGGGTCCGCTGGGAACGGCCTCGCGCTGGTTGGCGAGCTTCAAAGTCACCGCGCGGTGCCCGGAGATGAGGAGGTCGGCCGGCCGACCCGCGTCGAAGGCGGCGAGCGAGGCTTCGTCGGCCGTCTCCACGGCGAGGAAGCCGATTCCGGCGATCCTGACCGGCCAGCCGCGCCGAAGCGCGTCGATCGCTCGGGCGACGTCGCGCCCGCCGCTCAAACCCGGAATTCCGTGACGAGCGGAACGTGGTCCGACGGCCGGGTCCAGGCGCGGCAGGGCTCGTGGACGACGTGCCGAACCGCCTGCCGGGCGACGTCCGCCGTTGCCCACATATGGTCGAGGCGGCGGCCGCGGTCGTTCCTGGTCCAGTCGGGCGACCGGTAGCTCCACCAGGTGTGGAGGCGCTTGGGCGCCGGGTGGAAGTGGCGCCCGAGATCGACCCAGTCGTTGCTCTGCTGAAGCCGGGCCAGCGCCTCGACCTCGACGGGCGTGTGACTGACCACGTTGAGCAGCTGCTTGTGGTTCCAAACGTCGCATTCGAGCGGCGCGACGTTGAAGTCGCCGACGACGATGGTGGGGCAGGCGCAGGCTTCGGACCAGCGGGTCATCCGCTCGATGAAGTCGAGCTTCTGGCCGAACTTGGGATTGATCTCGCGATCGGGGGTGTCGCCGCCGGCGGGAACGTAGACGTTCTCGAGCCGGATCCCGCATTCGAGGCGGACACCGATGTGCCGGGCCTCGCCATTGGCCTGCCAGTCGTGGCGCTCCTCCTCCCGCGCCGGCAGCCGGCTGAGGATCGCGACCCCGTGATGCATGCGCTGGCCGCACAGGATCTGGTGAACGTAGCCGAGGCCATGGAACATGCCCGCGGGGAAGTCGGGGTCGCAGACCTTGGTTTCCTGCAGGCACAATATGTCGGGCGATTCCTCGCGCAGGAACTTCTCGACGCTCTCGATCCGGGCGCGCACGGAATTGATGTTCCACGAGGCGATCTTGAGGGTTGCTGACATGATGGCGCTCTAGCCGGACGGGGGTAAGCTGTCGATGTCGGGCGGGCGCCGCCGCCGCCCCGAAACGCTAAAGGCCCCCGCTCCGGGGGCGTGGAGCGAGGGCCAACCAAGCGTGGTCTACGCGAGGCTCGATTACGGCGGCGAAGCCGGGCAACAGGGGGAAAACCCGACAGCGACCACCCGCAATCGCAGAATTTGTATTACTATCTCATTCCTGTCGCGGCGATGAATGGACTTACGCTTTGCCGCGCTTGACCGGGCGCTGGAAGGTGAAGGCGCTGTCCGCGACCGGAACGTTGAAACGCTGGCCGGAAAGCTTGACGGTCGTCCGGTTGTTCTGGGCGTCGATCACCGTCCAGCCCTGGAGCAGCAATCCCGAGGGGCTGCTTCCGACCTTGGCGAAGCCGAGGGTGATGGTTCCGAATTCCGGCTTCCTGGGATCGCGCGCCTGGACGAGAAGGGTCTGCGAGTCGTTGCGGACCACCTTGGCGATCCGGCTGAGATCGGGATTGGGATTGAGAAGGATTCCAAGCGGAGAATTGCCGATCGGCCAGCCGTCGACGCGGCCGGTCTCATAGTCGATCATGTTGAGCTTGCGGCCGTCGGCGACGATCAGCATCGGCACGCCCTTCTGATACTCGAAGCGAAGCTTGCCCGGCCGCTTGAGGGTCATGGTGCCGGTCAGCGACCGGCCCTTCCGGTCCGTCTGGCGGAAGCTCGCGACCATGGTGTTGACGGCCCTGAGGTGGGCGGTGACCTGGGTGAGCGGCGAGGCGGCCTGGGCCGCGACCGGCGCCTGCGGCACCAGCATCGCAACGGCCGCGGCCGACCCGGCGGCGAGGGCGAGCGTCTTCAAACGCATGATCATAAAGTCTCCATCAGGTGGAATTTTGCGGGGGCGCTAGCCTTTCGCGCTTGAATGCCCTCTGAACCCGCGGGTTCCGCGCCGTCATTGCGAGGAGCGAAGCGACGAAGCAATCCAGTGCTGCGCCGGCGCCCACTAGATTGCTTCGCTGCGCTCGCAATGACGGCTCAAAGCGGCCGCCCCTCCGGATCGACCAGGACTTCGCGTCGGCCGACATGGTCGGGGGCGCTGACGATTCCGTCTTTTTCCATCCGTTCGATGAGGCGTGCGGCGTTGTTGTAGCCGACGCGGAGCTGGCGCTGGAGGTAGGAGGTCGAGGCCTTCTGGCTTTCCGCGACCGTCTGCACCGCCTTGCGGTAGAGCTGGGCCTCCGGATCGTCCTCCCCGGTCGGCTGGCCCTCGAACATGTAGCCGCCGTCCTCCGGCTCCTCGGTGACCGCCTGGACGTAGCTGGGGTTCCCCTGCGCCCGCCAATGGTCGGCGACGGCACGCACCTCCTCGTCGGAGACGAAGGGGCCGTGGACCCGGGCGATCTGCTTGCCGCCCGGCATGTAGAGCATGTCGCCCTTGCCGAGCAGCTGCTCGGCGCCCTGCTCGCCGAGGATGGTCCGGGAATCGATCTTCGAGGTGACCGCGAAGGAGATCCGGGTCGGAAGGTTCGCCTTGATCACTCCGGTGATCACGTCGACCGACGGCCGCTGGGTCGCCATGATCAGATGGATCCCGGCCGCCCGCGCCTTCTGGGCGAGGCGCTGGATCAGGAACTCGACCTCCTTGCCGGCCGTCATCATCAGGTCGGCGAGCTCGTCGACGATGACCACGATCTGGGGGAGGACCTCGTAGTCGAGCTCCTCCATCTCATATTTGGGCTGGCCGGTCTCCGGATCGTAGCCGGTCTGCACCCGACGCCCCATCGACTGGCCCTTGGCCTTGGATTCGCGCACCTTGGCGTTGAAGCTGGAGAGCTGCCGGACTCCGACCGAGGCCATCATCCGGTACCGCTCCTCCATCTGCTCGACGGTCCATTTGAGCGCCCGGATCGCCTTGGCCGGCTCGGTCACGACCGGAGCGAGCAGATGGGGGATGTCGTCGTAGCTGCTCAGCTCCAGCATCTTCGGGTCGATCATGATCATTTTGCACTGCTCGGGCGTGAGCCGGTAGAGCAGGGACAGGATCATGCAGTTGAGGCCGACTGACTTGCCCGAGCCGGTGGTTCCGGCGACGAGCAGATGCGGCATCGGCGCCAGGTCGGCGACGACCGGATCGCCGGAGATGTTCTTGCCGAGGACGATCGGGAGCTGGGCGACCTGGTCCTCGAAGGCGTGGCTGGCGATCAGCTCGGAGAGGACCACCATCTCCCGCTTCGGGTTCGGGAGCTCGATCCCGATGACGCTTCGGCCCGGGATCGTGGCTACGCGGGCCGACAGAGCCGACATGTTGCGGGCGATGTCGTCGGCGAGCTGGATCACCCGGCTCGCCTTGATGCCGCTTGCGGGTTCGAGCTCGTACATGGTGACGACCGGTCCCGGCCGCACCTCGACGATCTCCCCTTTCACCGAAAAGTCGTCCAGCACCGATTCGAGCAGGCGCGCATTGCGCTCGAGGCTGGCCTTGTCGAGGGCCCCTCCCACGGGCGGGGGCGCGGGAGCGAGCAACTCCAGGCCCGGCAGCTGATAGCTGTCGCCCAGCGCCAGGGACGCCTGGCGCTCCCGAATCGGCCTTTTCGCCTGGGCCGGCGTCCGCACCCGATCGTTGATCACGGTGCGCGGCGGCTCGGCGGGTACGATCACCGGGGTCCGCGCCGGCCGGTCCTCCGGTTCCGGCAACTCGTCGGCCTCGGCGAAGGCGCCGCGCTCCCGCCTCGGCAGCCGGCGCGATGCGATCCACGCCCGCTCGTCCGCCCTGAGCCCGAGCCCGAACCAGCAAAGGGCGAGGCCGAGCGCCGCGAACAGCCCGACCGCGACGATCCGGAAAGGCTCGACGATCCCAGGCTCGCCGATGGCTCCGAGCCCGAGCTCGACCAGCTTCGCGAGCGACAGCCCCGCGGCGCCGCCCCAGCTCGCCGGCAATCCGTTCACCGCCTGACCGGAAAGCAGGGAAGCCGCGCCGCCGACCAGGATCAGGCCGAGGACGGTGAGACCAAGCGATCGCAGCCACCGCGCCGGATCGGAATTTCCGGCAATCCGGATCCCGATCAGCGCGACGAGAGGGAGAAGCAAGCCGACCGGCGGCCCGAACAGGCTGAGCAGAAGGTCGGCGATCCACGCCCCGGGAGCTCCGGCCCAGTTCCTGATCGGGCCGGCCGCGGCGGTGTTGAGGGAGGGGTCGGTCGGCTCGTAGCTGACCAGCGCCAGCAGCATCAGCAGG
>DASVTA010000383.1:0-10319 GCA_036387815.1 Allosphingosinicella sp. | reverse complement strand
CCCACGGCCCCGGCGGCGCGGCGACCGGCCGCGAAAGATCGAACTCCACCCGGAAGAACCGCCCCGGCCGGCGCAGCTCGTAGGCGAAGGCGCTTCCGTCCACCTCGATCGCCCAGACATTGGCCGTCGAGGCGGGGATATCCTCGCGCTCGAACATCGCCTTCGAGAAGGCGTCGGCCGGGAATTCCTGCCTTTGCGCATCGCCCTCCCCGCCCGAGTCCCCGCCATATTGAGTCAGCCTGTCTTCGCTCCCGTCGGAATGACGATGGTCGTGCTTGAGCCGCAGACCCGCCCCGGTCCGGGCCACCACCCAGGTACGCGAACGATCCTCGCCGACGTGGAAGGGGATTCGGATCTCGTTCTTCGAGCAGACGCGCACCTGCATCACGAGCCGCTTGCCGGCGAAGGCCTGGTCGGCCTCGACCGGCGGGCTCGCGATCCGTCCCTCGAAAGCCTTTCCGCACAGCACGGCGAGGGCTGCAAAGAAGCGGTCCCGCGGAGTATCGACGTCGGCCGGAGTCGCGCAGGACGCGAGCGCAGCCGGAAGAAGCAGTGCAGCGATTTTCACCCGCTTCGGCTAGCCGCAATCCCCGGCCCGCGCCAGCGCCTCCAAAGTTCACGAAGTTCATCGAGTGAGACGCCTTTTCCGTGAACTTCAGGCGGGTTCCGCGATGAGGCCTCGACGAGCGTTCACGGAGTCAAAGAGCGGGTTGAAACATAGCACGAACAGGCTTTTTTCACAATGAGCTGTCTTGAGCGGGGCCTTGCCGGGGGCCCGCGCGCCGGACTAGGGCGGCCCGCAACTCACAGGAGACGACCGATGCGCCGCTTCATGCCGCTTTTCCTCCTCGCCGCCTGCAGCGCCGGCGGCGAAGCCGCCCAGAGCAATTCCGAAGCGGCGGGCCAGGCCAAAGGGGGCCGGCCTTTCGCCGTGCGCCCCGTCGCCACTTTCAACGAGCCCTGGGCGATGGCTTTCCTGCCCGGCCCCGGCCCGCGCGCCCTCGTCACCGAGCGAAGCGGCAGGCTCAAGCTGCTGTGGAACGACACCGGGCGGGTCGGCGACGTCGCGGGAGCGCCGGCCGTCGATTACGGCGGCCAGGGCGGTCTTGGAGACGTCGTCCTCCATCCCCGATTCGCGCAGAACCGGCTGGTCTACCTGAGTTGGGTCGAGGCCGGCGAGGGAAAGACCCGCGGCGCCGTCGTCGGAAGGGCCCGCTTCCTCGAAGGCTCCGGCGGGCCGCGGCTCGAAGGGCTGCAGGTCATCTGGCGGCAAAGCCCGAAGCTCAGCGGCAAAGGCCATTACGGCCACCGGATCGCCTTCGGCCCGGACGGCAAGCTCTACATCTCCAACGGCGACCGCCAGGAATTCACCCCCGCCCAGGACATGAGCGGCAATCTCGGCAAGATCGTCCGCCTCAACGACGACGGCACGGTGCCGGCCGACAATCCCTTCGCGAAGCGCGGCGGAGTCACCGCCCAGATCTGGTCGCTCGGCCACCGCAACCCGCTCGGAATCGCCTTCGACGGCTCGGGCCGCCTCTGGGACATCGAGATGGGCCCCAAGGGCGGTGACGAGCTGAACCTGGTCGAGCGCGGCCGGAACTACGGCTATCCGATCGTCTCCAACGGCGATCATTATGACGGCAGGGACATCCCCGACCATCGCACCCGCCCCGAGTTCGAGGCGCCCAAGGTCAGCTGGACCCCGGTCATCTCGCCCGGCGACATGATCTTCTATTCCGGGAAGGCCTTCTCCGGCTGGCGCGGGGACATCCTCGTCGCGGGCCTGTCGAGCAAGGCGCTGATCCGGGTCGACGTCAACGGCAACACTGCCCGGGAGGCGGAGCGCTGGGACATGGGGCAGCGCATCCGCGAGGTCGAGCAGGGGCCGGACGGGTCGGTCTATCTGCTCGAGGACGGCAAGGGCGGAAGGCTGCTCAGGCTGACCCCGACGCGTTAGCGCGGCGTGATCCCGGTCACGCTCCGTTCCCCCGATTTTCCCGTAGCTGCAACGGTGCTTGAAGGAGACGGGTGGTATGGCACGGAAACGTTGGCTGCTGATTTGCGCAATCGTCGCGGGCACCGCTGCGCAGGCGTACGAAATCCGCGTGCGGCGGCCCTTCGTGAAAAAGGCTGACGTCCACGAATCGATCACTGCACTTGCGGAGGAGTGTCTGAAGAAGACCGGTCCCGTCAGCCCGGCCCGCTGCTGGCATTCCGGCGTGGATCTCGGGAAGCTCTCGATCAGCCGTGACGACGAGCGGTACAGCCCGCTTCAAGTCGCCGTCCGGTGGCCGGACGACCCGACCCGGCAGGATCGGAACACCTCCTTTCCAAAGATCGGCTACAACCTGTTCCGCGGCTGCGACAAGCTGGTTCGCAAGAGCCGAGTCATCGAGGAGATCGGTCTGCTCTGCAGCTCGCATTACGGCAAGATGCAGTTCTTCCACGCGCAGGCTGTCGACGAGGACAAGAGCCCTGCCGACACTCATGGCCGAATTCTCGCCTGGGCGGACCTCGCCTTTCGGATCGCCACGGACGCCCGTCTCGACGACGGCAAGAGGCTCCTGGACGCCAATTATTGCCAGTTCATCTTGAGCGAGCCGGCTGCGTTGAGCGAGGTGATGAGATGCAAAAGTCCAAGCATCTACGACGACTGGAACGTCAGCACTTTCTTCGCGCTCAGCTGCGCCACGCCCTGGGCCTCCTATAGCTGCCCTTTTCCCACTGAGGCGGCTGAAGAGGACCGGTTGGCGATCCTCTCCGCCAAAGGCGCGCTCCTCCACCTCGTGCAGGACAGCTTCTCGCAGTCGCATGCGTCGCGGTCCGTCGGAGCGCCGGTACCGGCCAATGGCCCGCAGAGCGGCTTCGTCAGCAAAGTCGTTTGCGCCTATCCGACGAACTATTTCAATTATCGCGAGCAGAAGTCCAAAAGGCACAAGAAGGCCGACCGGCCGCCGCTCCGCGACGCTTCGTGCAACGACGACCCGAGGACCGCGGCGGAAAACGACCCGCAAACCGACGATGTGATCACGGCTTCCGCGATGGTTCTGTGGCACCTCGAAAACGGCACGCCCAAGTCCTTCCGGAAGTATCTGGTCGACCGGGTTTTCGGACCGGCCCCGGCCGCCTGACGCCTCGCCTGTAGGGAACCGCTACCGCCGGCGCCGCATCTCGGCGGCGAGGTCGGCGCGGAAAGCGGCGGCGGCGAGCGTGTAGCCGGTGCAGGTCGGCGAGATCCGGTAGCGGAGCGTGCGGCCGCGCATTTGCGGCGCGTAGAGCACGACCATCGTCCGCGCTCCGGGCCGGAACTCGACGTCGCACGACGCGCTGCTCGGCGGGTGGTGGCGCTCGACCTCGAACACCGCCGGCGCCCGGCCGGCCAGGGTCCGGCGCACCCGGAGCCGCTCACCGCGGCCCAGCCGCTGGTCGTAGGGCGCGACCAGCTCCACCTCGACGAGCGCGAGCGCCCCGCGCGCCACCTCGCGGGCCTGGGCGCGGCGCTCCGCCGGATCGGTCGGCGGCATGATGCAGGAGCAGGCGGTGGCGGCCGTTTCCGCGGCGGCCAGCATCAGCAAGGGGATGAGGTAACGGCGCATCAGATCCTCCTGTAGCTCGGCCAGGACGCGCCGGAACGGCGCAGGCGGCTAGTCCGAATGATTCCTCGGGTAAAAGGTCTCGCGGGAGGGACGATGGACCCGCTTTATCTTGCCTTCGAGGGAGCGCCAGCGGCTCTTCTCGTCGCGGCATTCGAGGGGGCCGATATCGCCGGGATCCTTCCGGCAGTCATAATCCTCCGGCGGCACGCACTCGGTCGCTTCGGAGCCAGGGAAGACCTCGCAATAAAGCTCGCCGCTGTACCCGACTTCAATCCGTTGGCAGATGCGCTGCTTGTAGCGGGGCACGAGCTGCAGCTCGGCTCCCCAGCATCCCAGCGACCGCTTCCCGAATCTATTTCCGATAGCCGGCGCTCGGCTGTAGCCGATGCCGGTGCGGTGGCTGAGGAAGAGCGGACCGGCTTCGGGCCGCGCGCCAGGGACGTCGCCGCTGTCGCCGGAGGCGCTGCTTTCGGCGCCCGGCTCGCGAGCGCCGGTGCCGTGCGCCGGAGCCGGCGCCTTAGCCGGCGCGGGCGAGGGCGCGGCCGAAGGCCGGGCGGGGCTCGTGGCGGGCGGCTCATCCTGCCGGCCGACGCTTTTCTCGCCGCCGCGGTCGAACAGCGGCGGCACCTTCTGCAGCAGATCGAGCACGTCGTTCGCGAAAGCGGTGATTGCAAACAAAGCCGCGGCCAATGCGATGAACCCGGTGCGCTTCACGGAAACCGCCTTCGGATGGGGCGTCCATCTTATCGCCGCGGATGCACGCCGGGAATAGCGGACTTGCCCAACCCTCGGCGGCCTCCCCGAAGCTCCGCCCGCTCAGGATCGCGGCGGCTGCACCCTCCGATACCTGAAATACCAGACTTCGTGCTCTTTCCTCCGCGCCTTCGCCTCGTAGCGCGTCTCGGGCCACCCGCCCGGGCGGGTGAGGAAGTCCTTCGCGCTCTCCGCCAGCCATTCGAAGTCGCGGCGTCCGCTCATCACCATCATCGCCCAGCGGCAATAGGTCGGATCGTCGGTGCCGAGGCGGAACTCGCCGCCGGGCTTGAGCTTGGCGGCGATGAGGTCGAGCGGTCCGCCATTGACCATGCGTCGCTTGGCATGCCGGGCCTTCGGCCAGGGATCGGGGTGGAGCAGGTAGACCATGGTCAGGGCGCCGTCCGGAACCCGCTCCAGGATCTCGAGCGCGTCGCCCATGTGGAGCCGGATGTTGGCGAGCCGCCCGTCCCGGATATGCTGGAGTGCGCCCACCACGCCGTTGAGGAAAGGCTCGGCGCCGATAAAGCCGTGATCGGGCAGCAGGTCCGCCCGAAAGGCGAGATGCTCGCCCGAGCCGAAGCCGATCTCGAAATGCAGCGGCCGCGAGTCGCCGAACAGGACCTGCGACGTGACCGGCCCCTCCTCCGGAACGCTCACCGCCGGAAGCAGCCGTTCGAGCAGGGCCTCCTGCCCGCCGCGCAGCTTGTGCCCGGAGCGGCGGCCGTAGAGGCGGCGGATGGTACTGGGATCGTTCACTTCGGGAGCCTTATCCTCGCGCCATGAAAATCGCCATCGCCGCCGCCGTCGCCGCCTTATGCTTCTCCGCGCCCGCTTTCGCCACCGGCGGCTTCCTCTGCTCGCCCGCGGACGGGAAGGGGCCCACGATCAGCCTGGTCATCGGGCACGGCATCCCCGGCGGGGTGGTCGGCGTCAGCATCAAGGAGAACGGGCGCTGGCTCTCCACCTCGCCGGCCGGCCCGTTCGTTCTCGGCCAATGGTGGATCGACCGCGAGCGAACGTGGGTCGACCTCGTCCATCCGGAAACGGGCGCGTCCGAGGCGCAACTCCGGGTCCGCAACCGGGGGTTCGGCGGGGCCGGGACCCTGGTCCGCAAGGGCCGCACCCATGCGGTGCGGTGCATGCAGGACTAATCCGTCATTGCGAGGAGCGAAGCGACGAAGCAATCCAGCTGACGCCTGAGCCGCTGGATTGCTTCGCTTCGCTCGCGATGAGGGTAGTCCTACGCCCTAGAGCGCGGCCTTCAGCTTGCCGGCAAGGTCCGTCTTCTCCCAGGGGAAGAAGTCGCCTTCCGCGGTGCGGCCGAAATGGCCGTAGGCGGCGGTGCGCTGGTAGATGGGCTTGTTGAGGCCGAGATGGGTGCGGATCGAGCGCGGCGTGAGGCCGCCGAGCTCCGGGATCGCCATGATCGCCCGCTCGATGGCGGCGTCGTCCGAGCCGTTGCCGGTGCCGTGCGTGTCGACATAGAGGGAGAGAGGCGCGGACACGCCGATCGCATAAGCAAGCTGGATCGTGCAGCGGCGCGCCAGGCCGGCGGCGACGATGTTCTTCGCCAGGTAGCGCGCGATATAGGCCGCCGAGCGGTCGACCTTGGTCGGATCCTTGCCGGAGAAGGCGCCGCCGCCGTGCGGGGCCGCCCCGCCATAAGTGTCGACGATGATCTTTCGGCCGGTGAGGCCGGCGTCGCCGTCGGGGCCGCCGATCTCGAAGCTTCCGGTCGGGTTGATGTGGTAGACGGTCTCGTCGGAGAGAAGCTCGGCCGGAAGGACGTCGGCGACGACCCGGCGGACATAGGACTTCAGCTCCGCCTCCTTCTCCCCCTGGTCGTAGCCCTTGCCGTGCTGGGTGGAGACGACGATCGCGGTCGCCGCGACCGGCTCGCCATTCTCGAAGCGAAGGGTGACCTGGCTCTTGGCGTCGGGCTCGAGGAAGGGCGCCGCGCCCGAATGGCGGTCGGCCGCCATGCGCTCGAGGATCTTGTGGCTGTAATAAAGCGTCGCCGGCATCAGGTCCGGGGTCTCGTCGCAGGCGAAGCCGAACATGATGCCCTGATCGCCCGCGCCCTCGTCCTTGTTGCCCGAGGCGTCCACGCCCTGGGCGATATGCGCCGACTGGGGATGGAGGTTGTTCGAGAAATCGAGCGTCTCCCAGTGGAAACCCTCCTGCTCGTAGCCGATGCTCTTCACGGTCTGGCGGACGACCTGCTCGATCTCCTCCGGAACGCCCGGCGCCCAATTGCCTTCCTCGTCCATGATCCCGCGGCCCCGGATCTCTCCGGCGAGGATGACCTTCTGAGTCGTCGTCAGGGTCTCGCAGGCGACGCGCGCCTCCGGGTCCTTTCCGAGGAAGAGGTCGACGACCGCATCCGAAATCTGGTCCGAAACCTTGTCCGGATGGCCCTCGGAGACGGATTCGGAGGTGAAGAGGTAATTGCTGCGCATCGGGAGAAACCGGCCTTCCTGAAGTCTTGGGAGAGACGGATATAAAGATATCCTTATATGTCCGCCCTAGCCCTCTTTAGCGCCCGCTGCAATGCGCTGCGGCATGAACGCGGCGGCGGCCGCCAGAAGCAGCGCGAACAGCAGTGGGAGGAGATTGCCGAAGCGCGCGAAGGGGGTCGGCGCCCTGGGTGCGGGAAGGCGGGTGTCGATAATTCCGGCGGTGCGCCAGGGGAGGCTGCGCAGGAGCTTTCCGTCCGAGTCGATTACCGCCGAGATGCCGGTCGGGGTGGAGCGCAGGACCGGCAGTCCCTCCTCCAGCCCTCTCAGGCGCGCCTGGGCGAGGTGCTGGGGCGGCCCCCAGGCGCCGAACCAGGCGTCGTTCGAGGGATTGAAGAGGAAGGCCGGGCGGTTCGCCTTGTCCACCACCTCGCCCGAGAAGATGATCTCGTAGCAGAGCTGGAATCCGGCCTTGCCGATCACCGGCAGATCGAGCGTACGGGGTCCCGGCCCCGGCTGGAAGTCGAGGTCGCCCGGCGCCAGCCTGGACAGGCCGATGGCGGAGAGGATCGGCCGCATCGGCAGATATTCGCCATAGGGCACGAGATGGGCCTTGTCGTAGCGGCTGAGGATCCGTCCCGAGCGGTCGAGGGCGAAGACGCTGTTCGTCGCTCCGGTGAGTTCGCGCCCGTCGGGCGACTGCCAGGTCACTCCGCCGGTGAGAAGCAGGTCCTTGTCTCCAAGCATCGCGCCGACGTCGCGACGAAGCTCCAGCGTCTCGATCACATGGCCCGGATCGCGCAGACCGTGCTCGAGCGGGCGGGTCACCGCCGCCTCCGGCCAGAGGAGGAGCCTGGGCTCGTTGCCGCCCCAGTGGGAGAGCCGTTTCAGCCGCGCCAGATTCTCCTCTTCGAAGCCTTCCCGCCACTTGTCCTGCTGGCCGATATTGGGCTGGACGATGCGGAGCGCCGGGCCGGGCGGGCCGGCCGCGCCGCCGGCCGCGAATCCCGCCGCGGCGAGCATCGCGACTCCGCCCGCGACCGCCGCCGCCGGGCGCCACCGGCGCGAAGCGAGCAGAAGGACCGTCCCCGCCAGAAGAACGGCGAGGCCGGAGAGGCCGTAGGTCCCGACGAGGCGGGAGGACCAGGCGGCCGGCGTCGCTATCAGCGCGACTCCGAGCGGGTTCCAGGCGAAGCCGGTGAACAGGGTCGCTCGGAGCCACTCGGTGACGATCCACGCGGCGGCGAAGACCATGACGAGACGCAGATCGTCCTTCCGTCCCCACCGCCAGGCGAGGCCCGCCGCGGCGGCCGGATAGACGGCCAGGTAGAGCGAGAGCAGGACCACCGCGACATAGCCGAGCGAGGCGGGCATCTCGGCCTGGTAGGTGAAGGCGGTGGCGATCCAGTTGAGACCGACGACGAAATGCCCCACTCCGAACCACCAGCCGCGAGCCAGCGCGGAGCGAAGGCGGGGGGCCGGGCGAAGGAGCCAGAGCAGGACCGCGAAGGCGGCGAGCGTCAGCGGCCACAGGCCGAGCGGCTGGAAACCGCAGGCGGCGGCAAGGCCGGCGACGAAGGCGAAAGCGAGGGGCTTCACGAGCCCCTCATTGCGAGGAGCGGAGCGACGACGCAATCGAGAAAGAGGCATCGAGCGCATTGGCGAACACGGACGTCATGCTGGACTTGTTTCAGCATCCAGTCCCGAGGCGCGGTGCGGGTGGAGAACTGGACCCTGAAACAAGTTCGGGGTGACGATGTGGATCGGGAGGTGATTGCTTCGTCACATCCCCGGTGACAATGAGGCCGCCATGACCCTCCCGCCCTTCCACCTCGCCTTCCCCGTCCACGACCTCGAAGCCGCAAGGGCCTTTTACGGCGGCCTGCTCGGCTGCCCGGAAGGCCGGAGCGCCGACGAATGGATCGACTTCGACTTCTTCGGCCACCAGATCGTGGCGCATCTCGATCCGGGAATGGAGAGGAAGCGGCATCACAATCCGGTCGACGGCCACGACGTGCCCGTGCCGCATTTCGGAGCGGTGCTCGACATGGCGGCGTGGGAAGCGCTGGCGGAGCGGCTCAAGGCCGCTGGATGCGAATTCGTCATCGAGCCCACGATCCGCTTCCGCGGCCGCCCCGGCGAGCAGGCGACGATGTTCTTCCTCGACCCTTCCGGCAACGCGCTCGAGATCAAGGCGATGGCCGATCCGGCGAATTTGTTCGCCCGCTGACCTGCCTCGCCGTCGCGAGTCATGGTGCAGCGTCCTCCACCACCCTCCGGTGGTCCCCCTCCCCATCTCGCGATGGGGAGGATTATTCCGCCGCGACTCCGACCACGAGCGGCTCCGCCTGATTGCCGCCGCGGGTGCCGGCGACTCCGTTCCAGGCGTGGCGGCGCTCCTCGGCGAACCAGGCGGCGGTGGCTTCCAGGCCCTGCTCGAGCTTCACCTTCGGTTCCCAGCCGAGCAGCGCCTTGGCCCTCGAGATGTCCGGCTTGCGGCGGCGGGGGTCGTCGACGGGCAGCGGCCGGTGGACGATCGTCGAGGAGGAGCCGGTGAGGCGCAGGACCCGCTCGACCAGGTCCATGACGTTGAGCTCGTGCGGATTGCCGAGGTTGACGGGCCCGTCCGTGATGCCGCTGTCCATCAGCCGCATGAGGCCGCCGACGAGATCGCTGACGTAGCAGAAGCTGCGCGTCTGATTGCCGTCGCCGTAGACGGTGATGTCGTCCCCGCCGAGCGCCTGGCAGATGACGTTGGAGACGACCCGGCCGTCGTCCGGCCGCATCCGCGGGCCGTAGGTGTTGAAGATCCGGGCCACCCGCACCTGGGCGCGGCCGAGGCGCTGGAAATCGAACGCGAGGGTCTCCGCCGCCCTCTTCCCCTCGTCGTAGCAGGCGCGAGGGCCGGTGCAGCTCACCCAGCCGCGATAGTCTTCCGGCTGCGGATGCACCTCCGGGTCGCCATAGACCTCGCTGGTGGAGCTGAGCAGGAAGCGGGCGACGGTCTCCTCGGCCAGCCGGAGCAGGTTGCGGGTGCCGAGCACGTTGGTCAGCATCGTATGCTCGGGATCCGCCTGGTAGTGCGGCGGCGAGGCGGCGCAGGCGAGATTGTAGATGTGGGTTGGCCGGGCGCGGGCCAGCCGCGCCGGCAAGGCGTCGATGACGTCCGCTTCGACGAACTCGAAGCGCGGTTCGCGCTCCAGATGCCGGAGGTTCTCCGGCCGCCCGGTCAGATAGCTGTCGAGGCAGATCACCCGAGCGTCTTCCGCCAGCAGCGCGTCGATGAGATGCGATCCGATGAACCCCGCGCCGCCCGTGACCAGCGCCACCTTGCCGTTTTTGCTATTCTTCACGAGTCAGCTCCCTTGCTCCGGTTCTTCGACATGCCGCTCACGTATATTCGGGCATCGGCGTCTCGCGCGCCGTTCCCGCTTTGGCGGTGAGGATGTAGGTTTCGAGCTCTGCGGCCCGGTCCGCGGCGCGGTGGCCGTTCATGACCCGCTCGCGG
>DASVTA010000382.1:0-2805 GCA_036387815.1 Allosphingosinicella sp. | reverse complement strand
CCGGGCTCGGCACCCGGGGCCTGAAGCTCGGCGGGATCGAACCAGCGCGCGTTCGCCGGCCGGTCGAAGAAGCGCCAGCCCGCCGCCATGATGAGGGCGATGACGATGGCGAAGAAGATCCAGCCGTAGACGAGGTGGTCGATCCCCACCGCGACCTCGTTGTCGGTCATATAGGCCAAATAGATGGTGCCGAACGCGCGCACTCCGTTCGCAAGCACGGCGACCGCCAGAGCGAAGGCGACGAAGGCCAGGCGGCGGCGCCAGGACCGGAAGCAGAGATTGGCGGCGAGCGCTCCCAGAGCCGCCATCGCGACCAGGAAGCGCACTCCGGAACAGGCTTCCGCGACCCGGAAGAGGCCGCTGGGAGTCGAGATGAAGATGCCTTCGATATGCGCCGGCACTCCGGCGAGGGCGAGCAGCGCCATGCTCATCTGCGCGGTGAAGGTCTGGAGGGGCGCCACCAGCTCCTCGCCGAACGGCACCAGGAAGAAAGCGTAGAAGATCGGGAAGGCGAGCCCGACGGACACCGCCTTGCCGAGGCAGGCGACCGCCGCCCCCTGGAGCATCAGCACCAGGCCGAAATGGCGAAGCAAGGCGAGGTTGCCGGCCTCGCCGACGAGCCAGGCCGAGGCGCCGGCCGCGACCAGCGCCAGGCCCGGAGCCCAGGCGCGAGGCGCCAGCGCCTTCAGCTCGGGGAGCCGCTGCCGGACCAGCCAGGCGATGATCGGAACGACCAGAAGGCAATGGTTGAAGGTCGCGCTCTTCCACCAGATCGCGGCCATTCCGGCGGCATCGCTGGCGAACAGAAGCAGGATCGCCGCCCAGGCGGCGCCGAGCGCCGTGAGATGAGTCCGCCAGCCGAGCGCATTGGGCTCGGAACGAAGGATCGGCAGAACCGCCGTCATGCCGCCGCCCGCCTCGGCGCTGCGCCCACGATCTCCTCCAGGGCGGCCAGCCGCGCCTCCCAGCGATAGGCCTCCTCCATCCGGCGGCGGGCGCTCCGGCCCATCGCCTCGGCCCGGCTCCGGCCGGCCAGCAGGCCCGCCACCGCCTCCGCCTGGGCCTCGGCGCTTTCGCGGACGAGGAGATGCCGTTCCGGCTCCGCCTCGATGCCCTCGAAGGCGGCCGGCGAGGTGACCACCGGACGCGCCATCGCCATCGCCTCAAGCACCTTGTTCTGGATCCCGCGCGCGATCCGCAGCGGCGCCGCGACCACGTCGGCCGCCGCAAGCCAGGAGCGCACGTCGGGAACCGCGCCGGTGACGAGGACCTTCGGCCCGGCGAGCCTCCTCACCGCCTCCGGCGGCTTTCGCCCGACGATCGCGAAGCGGGCTTGGGGAAGCATCGGCATCACCTCGCCCGCGAACCAGCGCACCGCGTCGATGTTGGGCGCATAATCCATCTGGCCGGTGAAGACGATCAGTGGCCCCGGCTCGTCGAGGACCGGGAAGCGCGCCGCCGGATCGTAATAATCGAGGTCCACCCCGTTCTGGAGCGAGCGCACGTCCGCGCCGCCAAGGCCGCTTCGGCGCCTGAACAATTCCGCTTCGGCATCGCTGACGAACAGGCTGACGTCGGCCCGCTCCGCCACCGAGCGCTCGAACTCTGCGAGCATCCTGCCCTCGCGGCGGTTGACCGGGCCCATCAGTCCCCCCTCGGCGCCGTAAGCTTCGAACTTGGCCGAATCGACGTCGCCGAAATCCATCACGAAGCGGGCGCCGGGGCTTTCGGGCACGAACTGCGCCATCTGCCCGGAAAAGGCGAAGACGGTGGAGATCCGCCCGCTCCCCAGCATCCGCTGGACGAAGCTGCGAAGCGCCGGGCTGTCGAACAGGGTCAGCGACACCGGCCTTCCTTCCGCCAGGGCCCGGGTCCCGGCCGCGATCTTCGACATGCGGCGGACCTCGACATGCACCTCCCCCAGAGCGGGGCCGATCGCCTCGCGAAGCCCGGCGAGGTTGGCGGCGTCGGCCTCGTCATCGGCGAAGCAGGCGAGATTGACCCGCCCGAGCCGGGCGAGGTGCCGCAGTTCGTGAAAGGTGCGGATCTTGTCGCCCCGGTCCGGGGGAAAAGGGATCCGGTGGGCCAGGAACAGCAATTCGCCCATCAGCCGAGCCCCCTCGCGAGAACCGGGCCGAGCCGGTTCGAGGCCCAAAGCGGAAGCTTCTTCCACGCCTCGACCTTCAGCCGGTTCTTCGGGCTCAGCGGATTGACGTCGCGCTCCGCCGCGCCGGCGGCGGTGCGGATCCCGTAGCGCAGCGGCTCGGGCTCCATCCCCCAGTTCATCTTGAAGCTGTGATTGCCGGTGCCGACCTTCGAACGGCCGAAATCGAAGCGGGTGCAGCCGCGCCTCGAGGCGTGGCACATCGTCTCGAAATACATGAGCTCGCTCGCGAAGCAGTCGCGCGCCTCCCAGGTGCCGCCGCCCCAATAAGGATGGACGATGCCCTTGAAGTAGAAATTCAGAACGCTCGCGGCCGGGATCCCGGCCTTGGAGATGGTGACGATGTCGCAATCCCCCCCGAAGCGGTCGAGCATCGCTGCGAACAGCCTCGGCGGGAAGACCGGCGAGCCGAGGTTGCGCATGGATTCGCCGAACACCCGGAAGAAATCGGCGCGATCCACCGGCCCGGATCCGATCCGCACTCCGAGCTCAAGCGCCCGCGCCCGGCGAACGCCGCGGTGGCGGCGCTTGATCGCCTTCAGGATCGCTTCCTCCCCCTGCGGCAGCGCCATCTCGAACCCGACATAGACGTCGTCGCGGACGACATAATCCTCCGGAAGCGGGCCGCCGCGAAGCTCCAG
>DASVTA010000381.1:0-6160 GCA_036387815.1 Allosphingosinicella sp. | reverse complement strand
GGCTGGGCGCCGCGCTCCACCGCCAGGTCGAACGCCTGTTTCGCGTCCTGCACGCGGAAGGCCATGCCGTTGGCGGAGGGCCCATGCGCCTGGCGGAAGTCGGCGGCCTGGCCGGCGGGCTCCATGTTGAGGATGAAGTTGATGTCGCCCTGCGCATAATGGCGCACGTTCTTGGAGCGGTGGTTGCCCATATGGGTGAAGCCCAAGGCAGTAAACAGGCCGGCCAAAGCCTCCGGGTCGGGGCTGGTGAACTCGACGAATTCGAAGCCGTCGAGGCCGAGCGGATTTTCGTGGGGCATCTTTGCAACTCCTGACGCTGGGCGGCTCTCTATCAAGCCCCCCGCCGGGCGGCAAATAGGTTGCGCCCGCACCCTCCCAGCCATATCTCGCGAGCCATGCCCGCAACCCATTCCACCCGCATGCTCATCCTCGGCTCAGGCCCGGCCGGCCTTTCCGCCGCCATCTACGGCGCCCGGGCCGGCCTCGCGCCGATCGTCGTCCAGGGCATCCAGCCCGGCGGCCAGCTCACCACCACCACCGACGTCGAGAATTATCCCGGCTTCCGGGAGGTCATCCAGGGGCCCTGGCTGATGGAGGAGATGCAGGCCCAGGCCGAGCATGTCGGGGCGCAGATGATGTGGGACCATATCGTCGAGGTGGATCTGACCCAGCGGCCGTTCCGGCTCGTCGGCGACGGCGGCACGATCTATTCGGGCGACGTCCTCGTCATCGCCACCGGCGCCCAGGCCAAGTGGCTCAACATGCCGAGCGAGGAGCATCTGAAGGGCAGGGGAGTTTCCGCCTGCGCGACTTGCGACGGCTTCTTCTACCGGGGCCGCAAGGTGGCCGTCATCGGCGGCGGCAACACCGCGGTCGAGGAGGCGCTCTACATGACCAACCACAGCCACGACGTGACCCTGGTCCACCGCCGCGATTCTCTGCGCGCCGAAAAGATCCTCCAGGACCGTCTCTTCGCCAACCCTAAGATCAAGGTGCTGTGGAACAAGGCGGTCGACCGCTTCGTCGCGGGCGGCGAGCCCGAGGGACTGGTCGGCCTCGATCTTCGCGACACTCGGACAGGCGAGATATCCCGGATCGAGGTCGAGGGCGGCTTCGTCGCCATCGGCCATTCGCCGGCGACCGAACTTTTCCAGGGCAAGCTGACGCTGGACAAGGACGGCTATATCGAGGTCGAGCCCGGCAGCACCCGAACCAGCGTCGAGGGCGTCTTCGCCTGCGGCGACGTCATGGACAAGATCTACCGCCAGGCGGTCACCGCCGCGGGGACGGGCTGCATGGCGGCCCTGGACGCGGAGCGGTTCCTGGCCGAGGCGGAATTCGAGGCGGTCGCGGGGACGATGCACGAGGTCGCCTGACGCTCCCGTCATCCCGGCGAAAGCCGGGACCTCAGGACAAGAAGTCGCAGCGGGTCTCCCCGAGATCGCGGCTTTCGCCGGGATGACGGTTAAAGGCGCTCCAGCGCCTCGGTCACCGCCTTCAGAAGCGCCATCTCGTCCCCCGGCCTCGAAAAGGTATGCGAATCGCTGTCGATCCTCATGGGAGCGGGGTTGGACTCGCGGAGGGCCTTGAAGCCGGGGGATGACCATTCGGCCTGAGCCGAGATCGCGGTGCCGTCGCGGCTGGCCAGGATGAGTTGTGCCGGCACCCGGGCTTTGCCGAGCTCGGCCGCGATCTCGCCGGCCAGGGTCGACGGCCGGCTCCCGGCGATCTTCCTTAGCCCTTTGAATAGCTTCCGGTAAGATATTGACCCTGAAAGCAAACGCTTCCAGCCATTGAAGCTGAGCAGCTGGTCCTTGTAGCGCGACTTGATGGCCGCGGCGGCCGGCTCCCCGGCCTCGGTCTCGACGAACCAGGGATTGGCGAGGATGTAGCCGTCCAGCCGCGCCGCCCGGCCGTGGAGCGCGAGGGTGGAGGCCCCGTCGCACAGCCCGAAGCCGATCAGGCGCTTCAATTGCGGCTGCTCGCGGCGGAAGGCCGCGGCCGCGGCCGCGAGGTCGGGCCCGCTCTCCTTGAAGTCCGGATCCTCGCCCTGGCTGTCGCCAACCCCGCGGCGGTCGTAACGGAAGCAGGGCCAGCCCGCATGCGCCAGCGCCGCCGCCAGCCGTTCGTACATCCGGTGCGAGCCGATCCGGGTCTGGGTGCCGCCGGTGACGAAGAGCAGGCCGGTGGCTCCGTCGGCGGAATCGAGGCTGGCGCCCAGCGCGAGGCCTTCGCAGTCGAAGCTCAGCAAGCGCCGCATGCGCGCACCCATTGCGAGATATCCAAGGCCATTGCCTCGGCGAGTTGAGGCGAATTCTGAGGTTCGGCGCGGCGCCAGAGCGGCGGTCCCTCCAGCTTGAGGTCGGCCTCGGCCCGATCGGTCGCGAGCCGCACCGTGCGCACCTTGTCCCCCGGGGCCGGCTCGGCCGAGCCGAGCGGATCGAGGAGTCCGGCCGACGGCGCGTAGCCGCCGCCGCCTTCCGTCATCAGCCCGGCGCGCGACAGGTCGCGGGCCAGCGAGGCGCCGGTCGCCGGCGCCAGGCGCCAGCGCACCTGCGCCGCCTCGTCGAGCAAGGCGCCGCCGCGAAGGCTGACCGAAGCCGCGGCCCCGGACGCTTCGAAGGCGGCGGCGGCGGCGTCCCGCCAATCCTGCCAGGACACGTCCTCGAGCGCTCGCTCGCTCTCGCCCGTTCCGGGGAGGTCGGGCAGGAAGCAGGCATAGCCTTCGCTGGCGAGCGTCCCCATCACTGTCGCGAGCAACGCCCGGGTCCGGTTCATTTCCTCGAAGAGCGGCGGCAGGAAGAGCAAGGCCGGCCCTCCGCCGATCCTCATCATCCATTCGTCCCGGCCTCCAACCCGATAGGTGGAATAATGGAGGCCTCCTCCGGTCACTGGAGCGTTTTGGCGCGGGCGAAGGTGAGGAGGGAGCCAAAGCTTTCAAGCATGTCGGCGTCGACTTCATGATCCTCGATGAGGATGCCGAGCCTTTCCTCGAGCTCCGTCAGAAGCCCCGCAACGGCCATGGAATCGAATTCCGGCAACGCTCCGAACAAGGGGCTCGATTCGTCGAGCGCCTCGACCTGCGCCTCGGGAAGGCCGAGCACGTCGCGCAGCACCGCCCGAAGCGTCGTTTCCACTTCCTGTTCGTCGTTGTAAGCGGCGGTCATCAAAGGTCCCCCTCGTGGCGCGCCGCGCCTACCGGCTTCGCGCGCGGCGGACAAGCGCCGATAATCCGGCCCGGGCGGCGCCCAGCAGGCCTCTCGGCGAGCGGAGGTTGAACGCCTCGATCCGCCACAGGGTCGCCCGCTCGCCCATCCAGTCGCGTTTGTAGCCGTCGTCGCCGGTGCCGTAATCGATACGCGAAACCCGGTCTTCATCGAGCGCGGCTCGGAACATGGCCATGCTCAGGATCGTCCCCGGCGACAGCGCCTTGGAATCCTCGCGATAGGCGAGCTTGTGGATCCAGGCGGTGCCGTCCTCGACCGTCCACAGCTGAGCGGCCAGCGGACGGCCGTCCTTGCTGGCGATGCCGAGCCGGAGCCGTCCCTCCCGGCCCTCCTCCTCGGCCAGGGTGCGAAGGAAGGCGGGAGAGCCTTCCTCGGGCTTCCAGCTGGCGGCGTAGACCTCCTCGTAGGCGGCCCAGGCCGCCCGGTCGAACCGGCGGTGGATCTCGATGTCGAGCTTCGCCGCCTTGGCCTTGCGCTGGCCGGTGTTGCGCAATTTGCCCGGCCGGCCGGCCCAATAAGCCTCGAAATCCTGTCCGGCGGTGTCGATCCGCCACGAGACGGTGGCCGGGCTGGGGAAGACGGCCCAGCCGGAACGGCGAAAATCGGAAGCCACCGGCTCGGGATCGCCTAGGGGGGCGATTTCCAGCCGGATCAGTCGCTTGCGCAAGGCTTTTGCGATGGCTTCTCCGCCCCTGCGATCGCCGACAAGGCCGAAGCGCAGGCTGTACCAGCAGCGCCACGCTTCCGCCCGGCCGCCCCGTTCGGCGAGGAACAGCCACGCCGCCGCTCCGTCGCCGTCGCGCGCGCGGGCGACGAGAAGCCGGCCGGGCGGCGGGCAATGCGCCGCCACCAGCCGGAACCATCCGAGCCGGTCGAACAGGGAAGGGGAGCGGTCGAGCGCTCCGCCGGAATCGGCGGCCGCCGAATCGAGGTTATCGAACAGTTCCACCTCGAAGCCCAACGCGCTATCCCCCGGCTCCAAGCCCAGCTGCCTGCTGTGGCGCACACAGGAGCCACGGTGCAAGCCCCCGATCCCACCCCCCGTCCGCTCGACCACCTCGCATCCATGGGGAGCCCCGGCGCCCCGGCCCTGGTCACCAGGGAGGGGGCACTCGATTATTCGGGCCTCGAGGCGGCGGTCGGCACGCTCGCCGCCGCTCTGAAGGCGAGGGGGTTCGATCAGGGAGACCGGGTCGCCAGCTGGCTCCCCAAGACCCGGATGACCAGCCTGCTGCCGCTCGCCTGCGCGCGGGCCGGGCTGGTCCACGTGCCGGTCAACCCGCTCCTGAAGCGCGCCCAGGTCGGCCATATCCTGGCCGACAGCGGCGCCAGGCTCCTGATCACCGGCAAGGCGCGCCTCGGAACGCTGGCGGAAGGCGATCTGCCCCAGGACTGCGCGGCCGCCGCCGAGGAGGAAGGCGCGGCGATGCTGGCCGGCGGCGACCGCCTGCCGCCGTCCGCCGCCGATCCCGACGATCTCGCCGCCTTGCTCTATACTTCCGGCTCGACCGGCCGGCCCAAGGGCGTGATGCTGAGCCACGCCAACATGTGGCTCGGGGCGGTGAGCGTCGCGAACTACCTCCGCCTCACGCCCGCGGACCGCGTCCTTGGCGTCCTTCCGCTCAGCTTCGACTATGGGCAGAACCAGCTGCTCTCGACCTGGGCGGCCGGGGCCTGCGTGGTGCCGATCGAATATCTCGCCGCGCGCGACGTCATCCGGGCGGTCGAGACGCACGCGATCACCACCCTGGCCGGAGTGCCTCCGCTCTGGGTCCAGCTCGTCGAGGCGCAATGGCCGCCGAGGGCCGCCTTGTCGCTTCGCCGGCTCACCAACAGCGGCGGCCGGCTGCCCGTGTCGATCGTCCGGCGCCTCCGCGAGCTGTTCCCGGCCGCCGAGCTCTATCTGATGTACGGGCTCACCGAGGCGTTCCGCTCCACCTTCCTCGATCCGGCGCTGCTCGACGATCATCCCGATTCGATCGGGACCGCCATCCCCTTCGCCGAAGTCATGGCGTCAAAGCCCGACGGGACCTTGTGCGCCCCCGGCGAGGACGGAGAGCTCGTCCACGCGGGGCCGCTGGTCGCCAAAGGCTATTGGAACGATCCCAAGCGTACCGCCGTCCGCTTCCGGCCCGCGCCGCCGGCCTCCCGTTACGGCGGCACCGCCGTCTGGTCCGGAGACCGGGTGCGCAGCGACGAGCAGGGCCTGCTCTATTTCGTCGGACGCGAGGATTCGATGATCAAGACCAGCGGCAACCGGGTCAGCCCGACCGAGGTGGAGGAAGCGGCGGTGGCGAGCGGCGTGGTGACCGAGGCGGTCGCGCTCGGAGTGCCCGACGACCGGCTGGGCGAGGCGATCGCGCTCGTGGTCCGCGGCAGGGGACAGGAGGCGGACGGGGAGCTTCGCAACTATCTTCGCCGTGAGTTACCGAATTTTATGCAGCCGGCTCATATCGTCTGGCGCAACGAGCTGCCGCGAAGTCCCAACGGCAAGCTCGACCGCGAAGTCATCAAGAGCGAGCTGAGCGCATGAGCAAGCCCATGGGGGCGATTCCAGACGGCTTCGGAGCCGAGGACGGCATGCTGCTGATCGGCGGCCGCCGCGCCGATTCGCTCGTCACGGAGGCGGGGGACACGCCCTTGTTCGCCTACGATGTCGCCAAAGTCGCTTCGCAAGTGGAGCTGTTCCGGCGCCACTTCCCCGGCGTCAACCTGCACTACGCAATCAAAGCAAATACTTACGCGCCTCTTTTGAGAAGGCTGGCGAGGCTGGTCGACGGCCTGGACGTGGCTTCGGCGGGCGAGATGCATGCGGCGCTCGAAGCCGGCACGAACTCCAGCGAAATCTCCTTCGCAGGCCCCGGCAAGCGCGACGACGAGCTCGCCTCGGCGATCGCCGCGGGGGTCACCTTGAACCTGGAATCCGAGGGAGA
>DASVTA010000380.1:0-1951 GCA_036387815.1 Allosphingosinicella sp. | reverse complement strand
CCGAGGGGCTGGAGCGGATCGAGGACGAATATGCCCGGATGGGGGTGCGCGAGGATCCCGCCCTCGAGGACATCCACATGCATGTCGAGGCTCGCCTCGCCGAGCTGATCGGACCCGCCGCCGGCCGGCTCCACACCGCCCGATCCCGCAACGACCAGGTCGCGACCGACTTCCGTCTCTGGGTGCGCAATGCCGCCGACGAAATCGATGAGGCCATCGCCGCCTTCCAGAGGATACTCGTCGCCCGCGCGGAGGAGCATGTGGAGACGGTCATGCCCGGATTCACGCACCTCCAGTCGGCCCAGCCGGTCACGCTCGGCCACCATCTGCTGGCCTATTACGAAATGTTGGGGCGCGATCGCTCCCGATTCGCCGACGCTCGGGCGCGGATGAACGAAAGCCCGCTCGGCGCCGCCGCGCTCGCCGGCACCGGCTTTCCCATCGACCGCGAGGCCACCGCCGCGGCTCTGGGATTCGACCGCCCCTGCGCCAATTCGCTCGACGCGGTTTCGGACCGGGATTTCGCGCTCGATTATCTGATGGCGGCGGCCCAATGCTCCCTTCACCTGTCCCGCCTGGCGGAGGAGCTGATCATCTGGGCGAGCCAGCCTTTCGGCTTCGCGATCCTGCCCGACGCCTTCAGCACCGGCTCCTCGATCATGCCCCAGAAGCGCAACCCCGACGCGGCCGAGCTGGTCCGCGGCCACTCGGGGCGGATCGCGGGGGCGATGGTCGCCCTGGTGATGACCATGAAGGGGCTGCCGCTCGCTTATTCGAAGGACATGCAGGACGACAAGCCGCCCGTCTTCGAGGCCCACGATCTGCTGATGCTGTCGCTGCAGGCGCTGGCCGGCATGGTGGAGACGACCCGCTTCGACGCCGCCCGGATGCGCGTCGCCGCCGATGCGGGCTTCGCCACCGCCACCGACCTTGCCGACTGGCTGGTGCGCGAGGCGGGAGTTCCGTTCCGCGAGGCCCATCATGTCGTGGGGCGGGCGGTGGCGCTCGCGGAGGCGCAGGGCGTCGGCCTGGCGGAGCTGGAGCTCGAGGCGCTGCGCCGAATCGACCCCAGGATCGACGAACGCGTCTACGAGGTCCTCACGGTCGAAGCCTCGGTCAGGAGCCGGACCAGCTATGGCGGCACCGCCCCGGAGCGGGTCAGGGAACAGATCGATGGCGCGAAAGAGGCCCTTTGGCCGTGATCACGCCTCCGGAGCCCGAAAGGCCCGGGGAAAGGCCCCCTCTCCCCGCCGGGGAGAGGGGGCCCCGCCGCCTCAGGGGACGGTGAGGACGGATGCCGAAACTCCGGAGAGCCGGCTGATCGGCATTGACACCATCTGATTGTAGAACGGGCTCGACGGGTCGAGGAACGCCGCCGTCGTCAGGCCCATCGCGAGCCCTCCGCCCGCGAAGACCGGGCCGCCGCTGTCGCCGTGATCGGCCATCTTCGGCGTTCCGGAATTCGGCTGGATCCGGACGAAGCGGCCGTAGAGGCCGGAATTCGCATCGGAGACCAGGGCCGCAGTGTCGGCGACGGTGCCGCAGGTGTAGAAGGTGCTCTGTCCCTGCTTGCACACCGGGTAGGAGATCGAGAAGATGCCCGTGCCGGTGATCGCATAGCTGGTGTAGGCGTAGGCGCCTCCACCGTAGCGCACGACGTTGGTCGGGGCGATGGCCGACGAACTGGTCGTGCGAAGCTCGACGTCATGGTCGGTCGTGAAGTTCTGGCGGACGAAGTTCAAGGTCGCTCCGCTCGCCACTTCCGTCGCCGGCTGGTTGACCGTGCAGCTGGCGAGAACGATCCCGCTGCTGGGTTTGCACTCGTCGAAATGGGCCGCCGTGACATAGCCTCGCGCGGTCGCGCCTGTGGACGTCGTGTAGGTGACGGCGAAGCCCAGGCTGGCATTGTCGTACCACGTCCCGGCCGAGGGCGCCGTCGTCGTACGGCCCT
>DASVTA010000379.1:0-3208 GCA_036387815.1 Allosphingosinicella sp. | reverse complement strand
CCGCTGTCGCCGAACGATCCGCCGATCACCGCATGTTGAAGGTTGCCGTCGACATTGATTCCGTCGATCTCGATGTCGCCCGTATTGAACTCGGCGGTGATCGCGCCTTCCATCGGGCTCGCCCGATAGGTGGCGTCGGCCCCGCCGCCGGTAGCCGCCGCCTCGGTGGCGGGATCGAACTTGCCGTATTTCAGCCCCGGCGCGCATTTGAGGGTGCAGCCGTTGCCCCGGACGGTCACCTTCCGGTCGCAATAGGAAAAGTACAGCACCTTGTGCGGCTCGTATGCCCAAAATTCCGAGCCGCGCCGGGTCTGGCCGCCGATCACATAGGTGCGCGGCTCCAGCTCCAGCGTTCCACCGCCCATCCGCCGGATATAGGCCGCCGCGCCGGCCAGGGCGGCGCTGTCGTTGGTGACTCCGTCGCCCTTCGCTCCGAACCAGCCGGCCTTGACCGCGCCTTCGATCACCCGAAGCCAGGCGCCCCCCGCCCCGCTCGGATCGGACGCCGGCGGCACCGCCACGCCCTTCTGCTCGTCCGCTCCGACCAGGCCGTCGCCGGCCGCGCCGATGTCGATGAACTGCACCTGCGCGCCATTGCCCACATAGTAGATCGAGCTGTCGAAGTAGAGCGCGCCGGCATAGGTCGAAGCATAGGTGTGGATGTGGATGGCGTGCTGGTCGAGCTGGTCCTGCAGCCGGCGCGCCTCGATGACGATGCTTCGCGGCAGCGAATAGACCTTCACCTGGTTCGACGCGTTGCGATGCATCAGGAGGTCGTACTGGTCCCAGGCGTGCGATCCCGAAGCCTCAGTCGGGTTGCCGCCCCCGCCGATGAAATAGGAGGAGCCGGAGATGCCCATGCTCAGGGTCATCACCGAATTGGCATCCGCCTGCGGAGCGCTGTTCGCGCCGACGCCGACGCCGGTGAACGACAGGTGCTTCCAGCGCCGCAATCTGATCGCGAACGCGCCCTGCGCCGCGACGCTCGACTCCGCGCCCGCATCGTAGGCGCCGTTCGTGCCTCCGGTCTTCTCGATCCCGAACCAGCCGCCGCCGTTCGCGGTCACCGCCGTGTTGACGTGGTTGGCGATCGCCTTGAATCCGCTCGAATGGTTGTTCGCCGACCAGCGGAAGACGCCTTCGCGCCCCGCTTCGGTGAGGATCGCGCTGTCCCCCGCGGCCGGAGTCAGTTGGGCGAGCGCGGTCAGCGACGCCACCGTGTAGGTGTTCGGCATGTTGTCTTTACTCCATCAAAAAAGCCGCCCCGAAATCCGAAGCGGCCCTGCGGGCCAGTCGCCCGTCAGCTTTGCGGCTCCCACGAGGGAGCCCAATTCCTGTTCGGCGCTAGTCCGACCCCTCCACCGCATGGACCCGCGCCCTGGGCTGCATCGGCGCCGTCACCAGGCTGATCTCGACCAGCTCCAAATCCTCCAGCACGCGAGGCCCCGCCCCCGACGCCTTCCGCACCCGGTAGCCGAAGCTCAGCCCGCCCACCTTGCCCGCCTTGAGCAGGGCCGCCGCCGCGCGCCCCGCCGGGCCGCCGGAAAGCCGGGCGATCACCCTCAGCCCGCGCCCGTCCTCCCGAAGATATTCGATCCGGCCGATCGGCCTCGCCGGCTGATGCTGCCAAAGCAGCGGCACCGCCCCCGCCCCCCGCTCCAGGCTCCCGGCGAACGCCCCGGCGCGGACCACGTCCCCGCCCCGGTCCATCCGGCCGAACACCGCCGCATAGCCCGCGAACCTCATTTCAGCCCCTCCAGCAGCCCCAGCCTGACGCTCATCCCGAGCACCAGCAGCGCCAGCAATATCCGCACCGTCCAGCTCACCGCCGCCTGCCACGCGCTCTTCTTCGCGTCGCGCCAGGCCTGGAGGAGCTC
This sequence comes from Allosphingosinicella sp., assembly GCA_036387815.1. Classification (GTDB taxonomy): domain Bacteria; phylum Pseudomonadota; class Alphaproteobacteria; order Sphingomonadales; family Sphingomonadaceae; genus Allosphingosinicella. The sequence continues at coordinate 1,331 of DASVTA010000379.1, read as the reverse complement.
GCGAAGCTCGTCCATGTCCCGCCGCGCCTTGCCGTCGCTCAGGCCCAGCGCCTCCAGCGCCCGGGCCGCGCCCAGCTCGCTCGCCTCCTCGACCAGCGCCCGCACCGTCGCCAGCCCCGCCCCCTGCCCCTCCGCCTCCGCGGCGAGGAGCGAGAGCCTCGCGTTCCGTTCCGTCATGATCTTCCTCCCCTCCTTCCCCCCTCCCTGGAAGGGAGGGGAGCCCCGGTCAAAACCCCAGCATCTCCCTTTTCTCCTCGCGGCTGAGGAAGTCCGCCGCCGTCACCTGCGACCACAGTCGCTCGCGGTCCTCGGCGAGCGCGGTCACCTGGTCGACGTCGAGCGCGAGCTTCAGCCCCGGCCACCAGGCCTGGAGCGCGCCCGCGATCGCGCCGAGCAGCTTGTCGGCGAGCGGAAGCACGGTCAGCCGCCACAGCGCCCGGTTCGCCTCCCGGTAATTGGCGTAGGTCGAATCGCCGGGGAGCCCCAGCAGCATCGGCGGCACTCCGAAGGCGAGCGCGATCTCCCGCGCCGCCGCCGCCTTCATTCCGGCGAAGTCCATGTCCGCCGGGCTGAGGCTCATCGCCTGCCATTTGAGCCCGCCTTCGAGCAGGAGCGGCCGGCCGGCGTTGGCGCTGCCTTCGAACTGCGCCTCCAGCTCCTCCCTCAGCCGCGCATATTGCTCGGGCGCAAGCGCCCCGTCCCCCTCCACGCTCAGCGCGCCCGAAGGCCGGGCGCTGTTGTCGAGAAGCGCCTTGTTCCAGCGGGTCGCCTGGTTGTGGATCGCCACCGCCCCCGATGCCGCGCCGAGGCAGCCCAGGCCGTAATGGTCGTCGAGCGGGTGCATCGACTTGACGTGGACGAGGCCCGGCCGTCCGAGCCCGTCGCGCGCCGCGATCCGCGCCTTCACCTCCCCGGCCCGGTAGACGTAGGCGGCCGGCCAGCCGCTCGAATCCGCCTCGATCGTCACGCGCTCGGGCCGAAGCGCGAACAGCTCCGCCGGCGCCGCCTCGGAGTCGAGCAGCACCTGGAGGAAGGCGTTGCCGTGGAGCAGCAATTGCGCCGCCGCGCAGTCGAGCAGTGCCGGCGCGGCCAGCTTCAGCGCCTTCGCCGAAGCCGCCCCTCCAGCCTCTCCGTCGGCCGCGTAGACCGGCGCCCAGGCGACGCTCTCCGCGACCAGCCGGACGGCCCGCTGCGCCACCGGATTGCCGGCATAGGCCTCCCTCACCTGCGCTTCGTAATTGCGCGGCCAGTCCCCCGCCGGCGCCGCTCCGGGATAGGCGCGATGAAGCAACGGCCGCGCCGCCGCGGCCGCCTTGCGTCCAAACCATTTC
>DASVTA010000378.1:0-7474 GCA_036387815.1 Allosphingosinicella sp. | reverse complement strand
CCACCCGCATCGCCGGCGAGGGCGGCGGATCGGCGACGTCGTCCTCCCCCAAGGCGGACGGCGCCAGCGGCCGCGGGGGGCGGGCCTCGACCGGGGCCGGCTCCCGGATCCAGGCGGGAAGCTGCCCTTCGGCGGCGGCCGCGCGGCGGGCGGCCTTGGTAAAGAATTCGCCGTCGCCGAAGCGGCGGGCGCGGCCCCAATGGGCATCGTCGCCCCACTCGGCGCCGAGGCCTAGCAACGCCGAGTCGAGAGCGCTCCACCAGCTCGCGACCGGCGGCCCCTTGCGGTCGGCGGGGCCGAGCGCGCCGCCGATGTAGAGACGCTCCTCGGCCCGGGTGGCGGCGACGTAGAGGAGGCGCCAATGCTCCTCCCGGTCGCGGCGGTCGTGCTCCGCCAGCTGGGAGGCGAGGGGTTCGGCGAGCTCGTCCTTGCGGGGGCGGAAGATCGGCACCGAGGGACCGTCCGGAAGCGCGATCTCGGCGAAGCTGCCGTTCGGGCCGCCGCCCCTCCGGTCCGGGTCCGAACAGGCGTCGGCGAGGATAACTATCGGAGATTGCAGGCCTTTCGAGCCGTGCACGGTCATTACCCGGACCGCGTCGAGGGGGGCGGAAGGGTCGCGGACGATCTCGACCTCGCCGCGGGCGAACCAATCGAGGAAGCGCTGCAGGGACGAGGCCTGGGAGGATTCGAAATCGAGCGCCGAGGAAAGCAGCTCCTCGATCGGATCGCGAGCCTCGTTTCCGAGCCTTTCCAGCAGCTTATGGCGGCCCCTTAAGTCTCCGCTCAAGATCGTCTCGAAGAAGGCGTGGGGGGTCGCATAGTCGGCCATGGCGAGGAGGGAATGGAGCCCGTCGAGCGTCTCGCGGAGACGTTCGGGAAAGTTGGAAATGTGATGGAATTGCAACTTTTCGCCACGAATCGCCTGCCAGAGCGTCCCTTCGCGCCGGAACGACACGGAAAAGAGCTGGTCCTGGGTCCAGCCGAACAAAGGCGAGACGAGCAGCGCGCCGAGGTTGAGATCGTCGAGCGGCTGGACGGCGAAGCGGGCGGCGGCGAGCAGGTCGCGGACGGCGAGCGGCGCCGACAGGGCGAGCCGGTCGATCCCGGCCACCGGCACCCCCTCCGCGTGAAGGCGCGCGACGATGAGCGAAGCGAGGTCGCCGCGGCGGCGGACCAGGACGAGGATGTCCTCGGGCCGGAGGGGCCGCCTCTTCGTCCCCTCCCCGAGCATGAAGGGGTTGCGGACCCAGGCCGCGATCTGGGCGGCGAGCCGGCGGGCGTAGTCGCGCACCGACTCGCTGACCCAGCCTTCCTCCCCGCTCTCCTCGCCGGCGCCGGCGGCCGCGCCATCATTGTCCTCGCTGTGGGGAAGCCACAAGGTGACCGAGCCGGGACGGTTCCGATGGTGGCTCTCGTGCGGGTTGGGCGGCCTCGGCAGGCCGAGCGCCTCGTGGCCGAGATCGGCGATCAGCCGGTCGACCGCGGCGAGGATCGGCGGCGAGGAACGGAAGCTCCGGTCCATCGACAGATCGAGGAAGTCGCGGCCGACCGCCTCCGCCTGCCGGGCGAACCAGGCCCTCGCCACCTCGAAGCTGGCCGGGTCCGTCCCCTGGAAGCCGAAGATCGCCTGCTTGTAGTCGCCCACGGTGAACAAGGTGCGGTGCCGGCTCGACGCCCCCTCCCCGGCGAAATATTCGAGGGTGAGGGCGCGGACGATGTTCCACTGCGCGTCGTTGGTGTCCTGGGCCTCGTCGACGAGGACGTGATCGGTCTGCTGGTCGAGCTTGAAGCGGACCCATTCGCCCATTCCCTGCCTGAGCAGGAGGCGCTCGGCGAGCCGGATGAGATCGTCGAAATCCAGCACCGCGTGGGCGCGCTTAGCCGCGGTCCAGGCCTCGGCATAGACCTGCCCCGAGCGAAGGCCGGCGGCGAGGCAGGCGACCAGCGCTGCGAGCTTGCGCATCCTCAGCAGCCGGGAGCAGCATTCGAAGGCGGCGGTGGCGAGCCCGATATAATGTTCGTCCTGCGGCGCCTGGCCTTTGGCGAAGCTTCTGATCTCACCGTCCGCTTTGGCCCAGACGGCGTGGAGCTTGTCGAGCAGCCCGGCCCGTTCCGCGGGGCCGGCCGACGCCCATCGCTCGCACAAAGACGAGCGCTCCAGGCCGTTCTTCGTCCCCCACCCGCTGTTGAGCAGGCCGATCCGGCGGAGCGCGCCGACGTCGAATATGTCGTCGCAGCATTCGCCGGCGATCGCTTCGTCAATGTCGCCGAGGGGAAGGCCGAAGGCGCGGCGGAGGCGGTCCTCGACCAGCTCGGGCGGGCCCAGTGACGCCATGGCGTCGGGCGCCCGGGCGCAGCGGCGAAGGAAGGCCTCAGCGCCGCCTTCCCCGAGGCGGTGGCTGACCGCCTGGATGTCGCTGATCAGGCGCTCGTCCCGCCCTTGCTCGGCCCGGACCAGCATCTCGGCCAGGGTCTGGCGGGCGAGCAACTGCTCCTCGCGGCCCTCGAGGGGGCGGAAGCCGGGAACGAGCCCCGCCTCGGCCGGAAAGGCGGCGAGCAGGCCCTGGGCGAAGGCGTGGATGGTCTGGATCCGAAGCCCGCCGCCGGCGGCGTCCAGCACCCGCGCGAACAGGCGCCGCGCCCGGGCGAGGTCCTCCTTCGTCTCATGCGCCTCGCCGAGCGCGAACAGCTCCTTGCGAAGCGCCTTGTCCTCGAGCCGCACCCAGTAAGCGAGGCGGCGATGGATCCGGTCCGCCATCTCGGCGGCCCCGGCCTTGGTGAAGGTGAGGCAGAGGATGGACGAGGGATCGTGGCCGGCCAGGAGGAGGCGGAGGACGCGCGCGGTGAGGACGTGGGTCTTGCCGGTCCCGGCCGAGGCGGAGAGCGCGGCATGCTCGCTCGGAGCGGAGGCCTCGCGCTGCTGCGATTCGAGGATTGCGAGGGGGCGAAGGTGGCGGGGCATTGGACATCCTTAGCATGCCGCCTCACGGACCGCAGGATTTCAATGGCGAGATATTCAATCGGCGTGACGCCGATCACGGACCGGCCGCGCGCAGCGGCGCAAGATGCCATGATGACCGATGGTTCCACCATGAGCGGCCCCTTCGGAGGCCGAAACGTACCGCATCCGGAATGTTCCAACCCGGGACGGTCCCCTTGCGGGCCGGCGGACAGGCTGTCGGCACATCCGGAACGAGGATATGCATCGGGAGGGGCCCCAGTCGCGTCTCGGTCCGCATCGATCCCGGCAGCGTGGAGAAAGACGTGACAGCCGCCGTTATTCCTTCGTTCCTGGGCCCGCTCAAGCGAGTCTCGCTGGTCGCGCCGCTCTCCCGAGTCCGCAACTTCCTTAGAATGACGTCGGAGCCGGCCGGAAGGGCTCTGCAGCGCCAGCTGCCGCTGGAAAAGCAGGATCAAACCGAATGGTGCTGGGCCTCGGTCGGGTCGGCGGTCCACGCCTACCGGAACGGCGAGACGATCTCGCAATGCAAAGTCGCCTGCAAGGTGAGGGAACGGCCGGATTGCTGCACCGCGCCCTCCTCTTCGGCCTGCAACAGCCCCTCCAGCCTGCGCAAGACGTTGGCCCTGCTCGGCAACCTGCGCGGCCAGCCGATCGCGGGTCCGATCGACGCCGCCGCGCTGGACCAGGAGATCGCCGCCGACCGCCCGCTATGCTGCGGGTTGAAGAATGGCGATGTGGGTCATTTCATCGTGGTGATCGGATGGTACCGGTCCGGCGTCCAGACGATGGTCAAAATAAAAGATCCAGCCTTCACGAACTCGCTGAAAGAAGTTCCGCTTCGCCAATTACGTCAAGGCTATCGCGGCTTCACTTGGCACGAAACCTATTTGACCGCGTAGGGGGGCGAAGGATGTCCGTCGCACAATTGGATCGGCTGGAGCAGGACCTGCCGGTCTTGAAGAAGACATTGCGCGCCGCCGCCGCTTCCCCCGTCGGAGAGCTGCAGCAGAAGGCTGTCCACATAAGCCGCGGCATCCCGCTTTACCGCCTCCAGTCCCTCCCGGGCGGGCGGCTGGAGCTGACGGCGGCGCGGCTCCATGCCTGGCGCTATCTTGTGTTCGGGCGCACGGGCGGGGAAGCCCTGCTGATCGTCGAGGTCGAGGATTCGGAACCGGGCGGCGAAGAAGGGCGCGCGGCCGCGATCGTCGGATCGGCCGAAGCGGCCGGCGAGCTTTTGGATCGGCTCTCGACGGCCGGGGCCATGGCGACGGGCCAGGAATATGAGCTTCGAATCGTCGAGATCCCGGAAGCGGACGAGGAGGCCTTATGGCTGCATGGCGGCTCCGACCGCTTTCTCGACATCATCCGCGCCGAGCGGCGGGAGCCGGAAGATTCCGATCAATTCCTTCGGCGGGTCCAGGCGGTCGTGGAGTTGAGGAGCCGGCCCGAAAATATCCATGCAAACGAAATAGGAGGAGAGGCGTGATGAGGGGGCGACAGATTTTTCATGCGACGGCGGCGGCAGCCTTGCTGGTGACGTTCCAGGTCGGCGCATATGCCGCAGATCCCGAGGAAGAGGAGACCAAGACGGAAACCGATCCCGAGGTCGATCGCCTCGAGAAGGAGAAGAAGATCTACGAGGCCAAGGAGGCCATGTGGAAGGCTCGGGAAGCGGCTTCGAAGGCGGAATCCGCCGCCGCGACCGCCAAGTTCGGACCGCTCGCCTCGGTTTCCAACGAGGGTGGGGTGAGCTTCGGCAAGGAAGGCGAGACGGCCGGCAAGCTCGAGGCGAACCTGCTCGCGGCGCTGGCCACGCGCGAAGCCGCGGACCGGCTCGCCCAGCGGCTGTGCGACACCCTCACCCCCGGCGCCGGCGTCCGGGGCCGCTGCAACAAGGCCGTGGCGAAGCTGCCCGAGCCCAAGCTGACCTACGACATCGAGGCCGATGCCACTTGCGAACAGCGTCTGACCGCCTCGGATGGGCTGCCGACCCTGGTTACCATGCCCCAGTGGGACGAGCGGCCCGTGGTCTTCCTCTCGGAGGCCGACAATGCGAATTTCGAGGTCTACGAGTCGCTGATGGTCCGGCTCACGAGCCTGGGGAAGCAAATGTGCAACGCCCTTGACGTCGCCGCCCAACAAAGCCCGAACTCCGAACTGCTGCTGTCCAGATTACGGGGCAAGAGCGGCGGGAGCACCGCGGGCGGGGAAGGTTTCGTGGGCGGCGGCGGGCCCGGGCTGGCGGCGATCGCCACCGCCGTCGACACGGTCGCGAGACTGTTCGAAACCGAATATAAGGTCTCCGACATCGCCTTGAACGAAGAGACCATGCTGCTCATCAAGGAGACGATGGCGGCCTATAAGATGCGGCGCCCGAAGAGCCGCATTTTCGCGCCCGAACTTTTCCCGCTCACGCCGGTGTCGCCGGACAATCCGATCAGGCTGAAGCTGAGCGCGATGGACGCGACGCTCAGCGAGATCACCACAGCCGCCGGTGAGCAGAGGCAGTTGCAGAATGCCCTCACCCCCTTCGCGGAGAAGGCGCCGAAGGAGCTCCAGGCGGCGGTAAATTCGGCGGTCGACGCGCACGAGGCCAACGCCAAGACGCTGAGCGACCTGGCGAAAGCCTATACCGATCTGCTGGTCACTCTTTCTACTCCGGCCGAAGGAAAGTCCCAACTCGCCGTGGCCCTGCGCCAGGCCGAATCGGCGCAGTCGCTGAAGCGGGGTGGAGTCCTCGCCCTCCTGAAGATGAACATGCGGGGCGCGACGAGCTTCACTAAGAAGAATTTCTTCACGGCCTTTGGCGGAATGCCATTCTACGTCTCGGGTGGAGCGGTCGCGAGCTACGCGGTGATGGACGGCCAGTCCGGCGAGGTGCTCGACTCGATCAGCGTGCCGATCGCCAGCGGCTTCCAGAGCGTCCCGGAAGTCCACCGAAGCTTCCGCAGACGCCAGGCCCGGACGTCCCGGGACTAAGCGCAGCCGGCGAAGCAGGGGACGGCCGCCCAAAGCCAGGGAGCCCGATCGGCTTGCACTGAGCCGATCGTCCTGAGCAGGGGCCAGGCGAAGCAAGGGCCGTGTCGAAGGACGTCCTTCGACACGCCGCTTCGACTTCGCTCAGCGGCTACTCAGGATGAGCGAAGGGCCGATCAACCAGAACGATCCCGCCGCTAGACCGCCTCCCCCGCCGCGACTCCGCTCGCCCAGGCCCAGTGGAAATTGTAGCCGCCGAGCCAGCCGGTGACGTCGACCGCCTCGCCGATGGCGAAGAGGCCGGGGACCTTGCGGGCCTCCATCGTCTTGGAGGAGAGGCCGGCGGTGGCGATTCCGCCGACGGTGACTTCGGCCTTGGCGAAGCCTTCGGTGCCGTCGGGGGTGAAGCGCCATTGCGCCAGGCGGCGCTCGGCTTCGTCGAGCTTGCGGTCGGGGAGGTTGGCGAGCTCGCCCGGCAAGGCGAGGCGTTCGGCGAGCGCTTCGGCCAGGCGCTCGGGCAGGAGTCGGGCGAGGACGGTCTTCACCCCGCTGCGGGGGCTGGTCCGCTTGGCCTCGCGAAGCCAGCCGGGCCGCGCATCGGGAAGGAAGCCGATCGCGATCGGCTCGCCGGGGCGCCAGTAGCTCGAGATCTGCAGGATCGCCGGGCCGGAGAGGCCGCGATGGGTGAACAAAGCGGCTTCGCGAAAAGCCGCCTTGCCGGCGCTCGCCAGCACCTGAGCCGACACTCCGGACAAGGCGTGGAACAGCGCCTCCTCGCGGCTGAGCGTCAGCGGCACCAGCGCCGGGCGCGGCTCGACCACCTTGAGGCCGAAGCGGCGGGCGAGATCGTAGGCGAAGCCGGTGGCGCCGAGCTTGGGGATGGAGGGGCCGCCGGTGGCGATCACCAGCGACGGCGCCTCGACGATACGGTCGCCAAGCGCGATCCGGAAGCGCCCGTCGCAGTGATCGACCTGCGCAACCGGCCGGCCGAATGCGAACTCCACCGCGCCCTTTTCGCATTCCGCGACGAGCATGGCGACGATCTGGCGGGCCGAGCCGTCGCAGAAGAGCTGGCCGAGAGTCTTCTCGTGCCAGGCGATTCGGTGCGCCTCCACCAGAGCGAGGAAGTCGGCGGGCGTGTAGCGGGCGAGCGCGGAGACCGCGAAATGCGGATTGGCCGAGACGAAGCGGTCCGGAGCGGCGTGGATGTTGGTGAAGTTGCACCGCCCTCCGCCGGAGATCAGTATCTTCTTGCCGGGGGCGTCGGAATGGTCGGCGACGAGGACCCGGCGGCCGCGGCGGCCCGCGACGGCGGCGCACATCAGCCCCGCCCCGCCGGCGCCCAGGACGATGGAATCGAAGCTTCGCGGTTTCATCGCGCCTGCCGATAGGGGCTCGGCGGCGCCGCGCCTAGCCGGGGCGGGGGAAGGCGGCGGCGAGCGGCGGCGAGCGGCGCGGCCGTTCATCGGGCGGTCAGGGTTCGGGAGTCAGAATTCGGCCACGCGTTCCAGCCTTCGTGAAGGAGCTTGCCCGTGC
>DASVTA010000377.1:0-1724 GCA_036387815.1 Allosphingosinicella sp. | reverse complement strand
CTGCTGAGCGGGTGCACGATGCTTCAGAACCAGTCGCGGGTCGACCCCCGAACCGTAGCCAATTATCCGCGCGACGACCGGATCGAGGGGTCTGGAAATTGCCCCGGCGAGCTTCCAGGCGACACTCACGGGGGAGCGATCAACCTCGATTGCTTCCGCTTCCCGGAGGACGATTCGACGAAGCCGCCGGCTTACGATCGCGCCGCCGGCCGGATTCACGATCCGGGGCGGCCCAGCGCCTATCTGCTGGCCGCCGGAAGCACCATCGCGCGCAATCGGCTGGCGGCGATACTCCTCAAGCATTCCGATGATGTCTGCACTCAGGAACTCGGCCGTCTCACCGCCAACGAAGCGATCTCCAACACCGCCCTGGCGACGGTCGCCAGCACCCTCTCCGGCATCGCGACGATCGTGACCGGCGAAAAGGCCAAGGAAATCTTCGCCGCCGGGTCCGGCCTCGCCACCGCCACCCGAAGCCACGTCAACGCCCACGTTTATCGAAACGTGCTGTCCACCGCCGTCTCGCGCGCCATCCACATCGCCCGCGAAAAGCAGCGCGGGGAAATCCAGGCGCAGCTCGCCAAGGACATGGCGGCCTATAACGTCGACCTGATGATCCTCGAAGTGAACGCCTATCATCAGACCTGCTCCTTCTACCGGGGCCTGACTCTCGTGCTGGAAGCGGTCGACCGAACCAAGTTCGAGGAGGGGGACCGGGCCGGCGGCCTGCGCTCGGCCATTCAGGAACTCGAAAACCAGATCCAGCGCCTTGAGGCCCAGAAGCTGCGGACGAGCGGCGACCCAGGCCGGAACTCGATCCTTTCAATGATCGACGCGTTTCGGGAAGAGCAGAAAAAGCTCATCCTCGAACTCGCCTCCGTGAAGGTGGAGACGCCGTCAGGCGGCCAGCCACCAGCCGCTCCTCAGCCGTAGGCGGATGACGCCGGACTCAGTCGAGCTTGCGGATGGTGGAATTGAGCGTCGCCGCCTTGAAGCCGAACTTCCTGAACACCATCCGGTTCGATGCCGTCCGGCCGCCCGGATGGAGCGTGATCCACTGCTCGACCTGGGCCTTCTCCGCGCGGGTCTGATATCTGAGATGGAGGACGTTGCCCCGGATGTCGCCGGTGACCGGCCCGTTCGCGTCGGAGATTGTGCCGGCGATCCGGTTCGGCCCGGAGCGCGCGAGCCTCCACGAGCGGCGGCGGGCCGGCTTGCCTTCCTCATAGATCACCTGGTCGAGGATCAGCGCCCCGGAGCTGTCGAGCCGGCCGCGGGTGACGTCGCGGACCTTGTGCGAACCGCCGAGGGTCATCTGGGCGATTCCGGATCCTTCGGTGCGGCCAGCGAAGAATTGCTCGGGAGCGGTTGCCGCGGGCGCGGCGGCGAGGAGGAGGGCGACAAAACTAATCATCCTCGTCGCTTAGCTGATCCGTCGCACGCGCGATAGTCCGCCGGCTTGCCCTCCTACCAGACCCGCACCCTTTGCTCGGGCGGCAGGTACATCCTGTCGCCCGGCTTGACGTTGAACGCCTTGTAGAAGGGGTCGAAGTTCCTCAGCACCGCATTGACCCGTGCGAAGCTGGGCGAATGCGGGTCGGTTTCGAGGAGCTGGCGGAGGAAGGGGTCGCGGTAGATCGTCCGGTAGTGCTGGGCGTAGGAGAGGAAGAAGCGCTGGTCGCCGGTGAAGCCGTCGATGACCGGCGCCTCCTTGCCGTCGAGGG
>DASVTA010000376.1:0-5950 GCA_036387815.1 Allosphingosinicella sp. | reverse complement strand
CCCCAGGTCGTCGGCCAGGGCAAGGGCGTCGTTAAGTTCTTCAACGCCCAAAAGGGCTTCGGCTTCGTTGTCCGTGACGATGGCGGCGAAGACGTGTTCGTGCACATTTCGGCGGTTGAGCAAGCGGGCCTTACCGGCCTTGCCGACGGTCAGCCGCTCGAGTTCACGCTCGTCGATCGCGGCGGCCGGGTCTCGGCGACCGACCTCAAGATCGAGGGCGAGCCGATGCCGGTCCAGGAGCGGGCGCCGCGCGAGGATCGCGACGCTCCCCGCGGCGGTGGCTATGGCGACCGCGCCGGCCCGGGCGGCGGCGGCGGCGGTCCTCAGCGCCAGCTGACCGGCGAGAAGGCGCAAGGCACCGTCAAGTTCTTCAACGCGATGAAGGGCTTCGGCTTCATCAGCCGCGATGACGGCCAGCCGGACGCGTTCGTCCACATTTCGGCTGTCGAGCGGGCCGGCATGGTCAGCCTCAACGAGGGCGACCGGGTCGAGTTCGAGCTCGAGGTCGACCGCCGCGGCAAGACCGCGGCTGTGAACCTTCAGCCGATCCAGTAAACGCCCTTCATGGGGCGAAGAAGCCCGGTCGCTCCGAGGGGCGGCCGGGCTTTTCTTTGCCTCCCCATCGCCAGATGGGGAGGGGGACCACCCGAAGGGTGGTGGAGGGGTGACTGGGCAAGCCTCGTTGATTACCCCTCCACCAGGCTTCGCATGGTCCCCCTCCCCACCGCTTCGCGGCAGGGAGGCAAATTCAGGCGGCCCCAACGAATCGCCAAGGCAGCGTTTCGCCCGCGTGGAACGGCACCACGCTCGTTCCCGCCGCCGGAAGCGACTCGGGAACCGTCACCTCCGCCCGCTCCAGCACTACCCGCTCCTCGTTGAGCGGCAGGCCGTAGAAACGCGGCCCGTTCTCCGACGCGAACGCCTCCAGCCGGTCCAGCGCGCCTTCCTCCTCGAACACCGTCGCATAGCTTTCCAGAGCGAAGGGCGCGTTGAAGATTCCGGCGCAGCCGCAGCCGGATTCCTTGCGCTCCACGGCATGAGGCGCGCTGTCGGTGCCGAGGAAGAATTGGGGCGAGCCGGAGGTCGCCGCCTTGCGCACCGCGCGGCGATGCTCCTCGCGCTTGGCCACCGGCAGGCAGTAGGCATGGGGCCTGAGGCCGCCTGCGAACAGAGCGTTCCGGTTGATGATCAGATGCTGCGGAGTGACCGTTGCGCCGAGATTGTCGCCGCCGGCGAGGACGAAATCCGCCGCCTCCGCGGTGGTGATGTGCTCGAACACCATCCTGAGGCCCGGAAAGTCGCGGATCAGCCGGGAGAAGACGCGGTCGATGAACACCTTCTCCCGGTCGAACACGTCCACTTCGGGGTCCGTGACCTCGCCGTGGATCAGCAGCGGCATGTCCGCGCGCTGCATCGCCTCCAGCGCCGGATAGATGTTCCCGACGTCGGTGACGCCGTGGGCGCTGTTGGTGGTGGCGTTCGCCGGATAGAGCTTGGCCGCCGCCCAGGCTCCCCGTTCGAACCCGCCGGTCAGCTCGGCCGGGTCGGCGCCGTCGGTGAGATAGCAGGTCATCAGCGGAATCAAGCCGGGCGCCGCGGCGAGGATGCGTGCGCGATAGGCCTCGCTCAGGGCCGCCGTGGTGATCGGAGCCGCGAGGTTCGGCATGACGATCGCCCGGGCGAACTGGCGGGCGGTATAAGGCGCCACCGCCTCGAGCATCGCGCCGTCGCGCAGGTGGACGTGCCAGTCGTCGGGGCGGCGGATGGTAAGGCGGGTGGGTGCGGTCATTCAGGCCTGGCTTGGGTTTCGCTCCCGCCGTCCCTATCAAGGGGGCATGGCCGCGACCACCCTCACCGATCGAGCCCTCCTGCGCCTCTCGGGCGAGGATGTTCGCGGCTTCCTGCAGGGATTGGTCACGCACGACCTCGCCCTCCTGGCGCCGGAGCGGCCGCTCTGGGCGGGGCTGCTGACTGCGCAAGGCAAGGCCTTGTTCGACTTCATCCTCTGGGCGGATGGCGAGGACGTGCTGATCGATTGCGAACGCGAGGCCGCGGGCGATCTTGCGAAGCGCCTGACGCTCTACCGGCTGCGCAGGAGGATCGCGATCGAGCGGGAGCCGGTGCTTTGCGTCCACTGGGCCTTGGACGGCGCCGGACCGCGCGATCCGCGTCTGCCGGAGCTCGGGCATCGCTGGCTCGCGCCGGAGAATAGCTGCGGAGGACTCGAATGGCTCTCCCACCGCCTGTCGTTCGGAGTGACCGAAGGAAGGGCTGAGCTCGGCTCCGACAAGACGCTCTGGCTTGAATGCAACGCGGCTGAGCTGAATGGAGTCAGCTTCACCAAGGGCTGCTATGTGGGCCAGGAGAATACGGCGCGGATGAACTACCGCTCCAAGGTCAACCGGCGGCTGGTCGTGGTTCGTGCGGAGGCGCCGGGGGAGCGGACCCGCGTCCACTATCCGGAGTTGCGGCTGGCCGTGGAGCATCGCCGGATCGACGACCTCGCCGCCGCCTTCAAGCCCCGCTGGCTGGCCGCCGCGCTGGATGAAGACTGACGCTCCGCCATGCAGGGCTCAATCGCACAATCGATCGGCCTGACGCTCGCGGGTAACGCCTTGCTTCAGGGCCGCGACATCGGCCCGTTCTGGCCGGATTCGCCTGTATTCGTCTTCTGCAGGAGCGTCCGCTTCGTCGAAGCTGCCAGCGGCCGGCGGGCGGCGAAGAAGATCGTCGCTCCGGATCCCATGTCGTGGTTCCGAAGCCTGGCCAAGGAGTGCATGGGGCTGCGATTGCACGTGGTCAGCCGTCAGCGGGCGGAAATCGCCGATTGGGTGGATGTGGCGCTGGTCGGCGGTGGTTCAGTATGGCTGATCGAGACCGTCGGGTGCCCGAAGCCCTTGCTCTGGTCCGACCAGTGGACCTTTTCCGACGGTCCGGCGGCCAGGGAACGCCCCTGGTCCGTCACCTACCGCGGAAACCAGCCCACGGCGCTTCTACCGGACGTGCCGACCGACCTCGACGCCGTCGAGCAGGATCTCGCCGCGACTCTCACCCGGATCGCCGCCTTCGCCGACCGGATCGATTCCCATTTCGTAAGCTTCTTCAGGGAAGCGCTCTCGATCCTGGAGCGCCGGGTGCCTCCGGATCGAAGCTTCACGTCCTCCCTCGGCCCCCCCGGCTTTCTTTCGCCGCAGGCCGAGCGCATCCTCGGCGCCTGTCAGGCGGCCTGGGTGTTCGGCGGCATGGGCGCCTGGAACGACGGCGCCTACAGTGGTGGAGAGGGCGACAGGCTGACCGACGCCCTGTTCGGCGGCTTGCAGACCGCTGTCGCCGCCTCCGCCAGCTCGACCTGCGCCGCGTTCGGGTCGTAACTTCCCGTCTCCCCGGCAAGGCGGTGGCGCTCGGCACGGATTTCTACTGCTCATCGGAGGAGTCGATCGGCACCTCGGTTTCGGGACATCGCCCCCTCAGGGAAGCTCCGCGAAGGCGCGGACCGGGAAGGTGCCCATGCTCGCTATCTTGGGCGGCGCGGCCGTGAATCGGAAGCCTTGCGAGGGCAATGCGCCAAGATTGGTCATGTGCTCGCAGACGAGGGTACCGGCGCCGAGGAGGATGGTGTGGACCGGGCGGCGGCGGGTTCGGGTGTCGTCGATATTGTAGCTGTCGATGCCGACGATTGCGGCGCCGCGCTCGGCGAGGAGGCGGGCGGCCGCTTCGGCGAGGAAGGGGTGGTCCGAAGAATAAGCGTCGGTGCGCCAGTGGCGGTCCCAGCCGGTGTGGACCAGAACGGCCTTGCCCGCCACGTTTAGGCCTTCGAACAGCTCCGCTCCGGCTTCCATCTCCGGAGCCCGGACGCAGAGGCCCTCCAGGCCCGCCAGCCGGTCCAGCCCGATCGCCGCGAGGTCGTCGCCGTCCTCGTAGCGGTGGAAGGGGGTGTCGAGATAGGTGCCGGTATTGGCCACCATGTCGATCCGGCCGATCTGGAAGGTCGAGCCGTCGTCGTAATTGGCGGCCGATGAGGCGCGGTCCCAGAAGTCGCATATGTGCGGCGCCGGCAGGCCCTTGTAGGTGACCATGCCGTCTTCGATCCGGTGGCTAAGATCGAGCAGCATGGAAAATGGCGCGACAATAGGCGCGTTGGGCGGCGAACGCCGTGGGGTTCATCTTTTTGAGCTCGTTGTAGAAGCCTTCCGCGATCCGGATGTCGCCGCTGTTCACCTGCTCCTTCGAGCGCCCAGCCTTGCGGCCGGTATCGGCCATGATCATCCCCCAGGTCATCATGTCGGCAAATTGTTCGGAGCTGGGCTCCTTCTTGCCGACCTCGATCTTGAGCAGGGTGATGCAGGAGACGGCCTGATGGTAGAAAAGCTCCGGCGGCGGCTCGTACTTCGGCTCCGGCTTGGCGAGCAAGGCGGCCAGCAGCAGTTCGATCATGACGAAACCCCCTCCGTCCGGCGGCGCCTGGCGATGCGCGCCAAGGCGATCGCGCCGATCAGCATCCATATCACGTTGAGCAAGGCGGAAGGAATGGCGCCGTGCCACCAGCCGTTGACGACGAAACCGGCCGCCCCGACGACGTTCAAGCCCTGGTAGAGGCGCGACTGGCCGGTCACCTTCTCCATCGAGAGGAGAAGGTAGGCCGAGAGGATGAGCGAGGCTCCGCCCCAGCCGGCGGCCTCGACCGCGAGTTCGGCGGCGCTCAGGCGGCGAGCTTCCGCAGGACGTAGTGGAGGATTCCGCCGGCGCGGAAATATTCGAGCTCGTTCAAGGTGTCGATGCGGACCCGGGCGGTGAAGGCGAAGGCGGAGCCGTCGGCCCGAGTCACCCGGACCTCGATCTCCTGGCGCGGCTGGAGGTCCGCTATCCCACTGATAGTAAAGGTTTCCGTGCCGTCGAAAATCGGCACGTCGCCGACGAACTGGAGCGGCACCACGCCCATTCCAACGAGGTTGGAGCGGTGGATCCGCTCATAGGTCTCGGCGATCACGGCGCGGACGCCGAGCAGGTTGGTGCCCTTGGCGGCCCAGTCGCGCGACGAGCCGGTGCCATATTCCTTGCCGGCGATGACGACGAGGGGGGTGCCTTCGGCCTTGTAGCGCATCGCCGCGTCGTAGATGGGCAGGGTCTCGCCCGAAGGGATGTGGCGGGTGAGGCCGCCCTCGGTGCCTGGAATCATTCGGTTTTTTATTCGGATGTTGGCGAAGGTGCCGCGCATCATCACTTCGTGATTGCCGCGCCGGGCGCCGTAGGAGTTGAAGTCGCCGCGGCTGACCTGGTGCTCGGAAAGATAGCTGCCCGCGGGGCTGTCCACCTTGATCGCGCCGGCGGGAGAAATGTGGTCGGTAGTGATGGAATCGCCAAAGATCGCCAGTGGACGCGCATTTTCGACGTCCGACGGCGGAATCGGCGTCATCGTCATCCCTTCGAAATAAGGCGGGTTCTGGATGTAGGTGGAGCCCGCCGACCAGGCATAGGTCTCGCCCCCGGCGACCGGGATCGAGCGCCACTGCGCGTCGCCCTTGTAGACGTCGGCGTAGCGGGCCCGGAACATGTCGCCATGGACATGGGCGTCGATCAGCCGGCGGACCTCCTCGTTCGAAGGCCAGATGTCCTTCAGATAGACCGGCTGCCCGTTCGACCCGGTGCCGATCGGCTCCTCGATCATGTCGCCGGCGACCGTGCCCTTGAGCGCATAAGCGACGACCAGCGGCGGCGAGGCGAGATAATTGGCGCGCACGTCCGGCGAGACCCGGCCCTCGAAATTGCGGTTGCCCGAAAGCACCGAGGCGGCGACGAGGTCGTGCTTGGCGATCGCGGCCGAGATGGGCTCGGGCAAGGGCCCCGAATTGCCGATGCAGGTGGTGCAGCCGTAGCCGACGAGGTCGAAGCCGATCGCGTTCAGATCCTCCGAAAGGCCGGCCCGGTCGAGATAGTCGGTGACCACCTGGCT
>DASVTA010000375.1:0-8526 GCA_036387815.1 Allosphingosinicella sp. | reverse complement strand
CCTCTCGATGGGCGTCTTCCTGGGCGCCTCGACGAAGATCGTCGACCGGGAGAGCGGCGAGGTCCACATGGGCCGAGTCCCCGCTTACTCCGTCGTCGTCCCCGGAACCCTCCCCGGCAAGAACGGCGGCCCCGGCCTCGCCTGCGCCGTCATCGTCAAGCGCGTCGACGCCCGCACCCGCTCCAAGACCAGCATCAACGAGCTGCTGAGGGACTAAGGCGCGCGCCCCCCCGTCATCCCGGCGAAAGCCGGGACCTCAGGCCGGAAATGGCGCTGGTCTCCACCAGGTCCCGGCTTCCGCCGGTATGACGCAATGGCCCCGATCCCCTCCGCTTCGCACGCGGCCGATGGCTACTTCCGCTCCAGCCCTTCCCCGATCAGCAACCCGGCCCGTCCGCTTTCCCATTCCTCCATCCCGATCACCCGCCACACTTCGCGCCCTTGCGAATCGTAGAGGATCGTCGTCGGCAGCGTGTCCGCCTTGAGCGCGTTCATCAGCGCCATTTGCGGGTCGAGCCAGGTTTCGAGGTTGCGATAGCCCTGCTTGGCGAAGAAGGCGTTCACCTTCTCCCGCCCGTCCAGGTCCTGGCTGACCGTCAGCACGTGGAGCCGGTCCGCCTCGCGGGCGGCGACTTTGTCGAGCGTCGGCATTTCGGCGATGCAGGGCGCGCACCACGTCGCCCACAGGTTCAGGAGGACCGGCTTGCCTCTGAAATCGGCAAGGCTGGCCGGCGCCCCGTCGGGATCCTCGAAGACCGTCGCGGGCGCTGCTTGCCCGGCCTTGGACCGGTCGAGCCGGCCGATGGCCGGCGCTTGCGGAGGGCCGCTCCAGCCGGGCTGGTCCGGGGAGGAGGCGTTGGTTTCCGGTGAAGGCTGGCCGCAGGCCGCGAGGGCGAGGGCGAGGGCGAGGGCGGGCCGCATGGCGCCTGCCTAGGAGGGGCAGGCGGAGGCTTCAACCCGCGCCCGTCATGCTGAACTTGTTTCAGCATCCAGGGTGGAGCCGCCTTGCGGGTTGAGGACTGGACCCTGAAACACGTTCAGGGTGACGGCTGCGCGGAGCGGCACGCCCTCGCGGATTCGCCTTGGCCGCCCGCGTCCGCCTGGGCTATGGCGGCGCCTCACCATGCGCATCCTGCTCCTCCTTCCCGCCTTCGCCCTCCTCGCCGCCTGCGGCAACATGGAGCCGTTGCAGCCCAAGGCCCGCGAGGGAATGCCCGCGAAACCCGCGATGGCGGTCCGCGCGCCGACGACCGACGAGCTCCTGACGCCGCCCGCTTACGCCCGGCCGGACCGCCAGGACGACGGCCTTCGCCGCTCGGAGGAGCGCGAGGACGATCCCTTCGACCTTCCCCCCACCCGCTGACCGGCGGGCGTCACCCTTTCCCCGGAGAGCTTCGTTGAAGAAAGTCAGAAAGGCGGTCTTCCCCGTCGCCGGCCTCGGAACGCGATTCCTGCCCGCCACCAAGGCGGTGCCCAAGGAGATGCTGACCGTCGTCGACCGGCCGCTCATCCAATATGCGGTGGAGGAGGCGCTGGAGGCGGGGATCGAGCAGATGATCTTCGTCACCGGCCGCGGCAAGACCGCGCTCGAGGATCATTTCGACATCGCCTACGAGCTCGAGGCGACCATGCGCGGCCGCGGCAAGTCGCTTGATATCCTGGGCAGCACCCGGATGCCGCCCGGCTCGGTCGTCGCGGTCCGCCAGCAGGAGCCGCTCGGCCTCGGCCACGCCGTCTGGTGCGCCAGGGACATCGTCGGCGACGAGCCCTTCGCCGTCTTCCTGCCCGACGAGGTGATGGTCGGAAGCCCGAACTGCACCCGCCAGCTCGTCGACGCCTATGAGAAGGTCGGCGGCAACGTCGTCGCGGTGCTGGAAGTGCCGCCGGAGGAGACCCATAAATATGGAGTCATCACTCCCGGGGCCACCGACGGCAACCTCACCGAGATCAAGGGGCTGGTCGAGAAGCCGGCCCCCGGCACGGCGCCTTCGAACCTGATGCTGCCGGGCCGGTACGTCCTCCAGCCCGAGATCATGGACGCGCTCGGCAAGGTCGGCCGCGGCGCCGGGGGCGAGATCCAGCTGACCGACGCCATGGCCGCGATGATCGGCAAGCAGCCGTTCCACGGCCTCACCTTCGACGGCGAGCGCCACGATTGCGGCCATACGCTCGGCTTCGTCATCGCCAACGTCGCTTTGGCTCTGAAGCGGGGTGACGTGGCGCCGGCTCTGCGCGACTATCTGGCCGCCCTCTAGGTGAGCTGCGCGGCGATCCTCGTCGGCGACGGCCCGGTCCGGGGAATGACGGCGCAGGAAGCCGGCCTCTATGCCGGCCCGGGCTTCATCTGGGTCCATATCGACGGCGGCACGGATGAAGAGCTGCACCTGCTTCGCGGGGCCGACATTCCCGACGTCGCCGCCAACGCGCTCGTCGCGACCGAGACCCGGCCGCGCTGCGACCGGATCGAGGAAGGCGCGATCGTCAACCTTCGCGGGCCCGCGGCGGAGGAGCTCGACGATTCCGACCGGCTGGTCTCGATCCGGATGTGGGTGAGGCGGGGGAAGGTCAACAGCGTCACCCGCCGGCCGCTCGCCGCCACCGCGGCCGTCGCCGCGCTGATGGAGACTGGAACGATCCTCGATCCGGGGGACCTCGTCGCGGCCTTCGCCCGCGCCATCTCCAAGCAGCTGGATCCGGAGGTCGCCCAGCTCGGCGACACGCTCGACGATTACGAAAGCGAGCTGGACGACAGCCGCGCCCTCTACCGGCTGCGAAGCTCGATCGCCCGGATCCGCTCCGATTCGATCGCCTACCGCCGTTTCGTCGCTCCCAATCGCGACGCCCTGCTGACTCTGGCCGAGCTCGACTTCAGCTGGCTCGCCGAAGAGGATCGTCTCCATATCCGCGAAGCCGCCGACCGCTTCGCCCGGATGACCGAGGAGCTGGAGGCGGTGCGCGAGCGCTCCGCTTTGCTCCATGAGCAGCTCACCGATCTTCGCGGCGAGCAGATGGAGACCCGCTCGCTGCTCATCTCGATCGTCGCCTTCATCTTCCTGCCGCTGACCTTCATCAGCGGCCTGCTCGGGATGAACGTGA
Source organism: Allosphingosinicella sp. (assembly GCA_036387815.1). Taxonomy (GTDB): domain Bacteria; phylum Pseudomonadota; class Alphaproteobacteria; order Sphingomonadales; family Sphingomonadaceae; genus Allosphingosinicella. The sequence continues at coordinate 5,430 of DASVTA010000375.1, read as the reverse complement.
AGGGCATACCCTATGCCGAGGAGCCCTGGGCTTTCTGGGGGGTGGTCGCGCTGTGCGTGCTGATCGGAGTACTCGTGCTCGGCTGGTTCATGTGGAGGCACTGGCTGAGGCGGTAATTCCCCTCCCTGGAAGGGAGGGGCTAGGGGTGGGTAGGCGAGCGCAGCGAGACTTCTGCCGAGTCGGAGTTTCGGCCGCCTTCGGCGGACCCACCCCCGGCCCCTCCCTTCCAGGGAGGAGAGGCTAGCTCCCGAACCGCTCCCTCAGCGCCATCATCGCCAGCGCCGCCTTGGCCGCCTCGCCGCCTTTGTCCTTCTCGTCGGGCCGCGCCCGAGCCAGCGCCTGCGCCTCGTTCTCGACGGTGAGGATGCCGTTGCCGATGGCGAGGCCGTCCAGCGTCAGCGCCATGATCCCGCGCGCGCTCTCCCCCGCGACGATCTCGAAATGGTAGGTCTCGCCGCGGATGACGACGCCGAGCGCCACGAAGCCGTCATAGCGCTCCGCCTGCGCCGCCAGCGAGATCGCCGCGGGCACTTCGAGGGCGCCGGGGACCGTCACCGTCTCATGCGCGTGCCCCGCCACCTCGATCGCCGCCCGCGCGCCTTGCAGAAGCAGGTCGTTGAGATGCTCGTAGAAGCGCGCCTCCACGATCAATAACCGCGCCATTCCTATTCCTCCAGCGGGATCGGCCGCTCGCCGACGATGACGAGGCCGTAGCCGCCGAGGGCGACCGGCGTGTGGTGGGTGTTGGTCAGGAGCACCATGTCGTGCACTCCAAGTGCCGACAGGATCTGTGCGCCGCCGCCATAGTCCCTGAGCTCGTCCGGCCCCTTGGCGGGCCCCTTGCCGGAGCGGACGTTGAGCGCCGCCGACAAAGCGTCGGGCATCGCCCGGTTGAGGACCACGATGACTCCGCTGCCTTCCTCGCCGATGATCTTCATCGCTCCGCGCAGCATCCCGCCGCGGCCGCCCTCCTCCCCGAAGGCGTCGGCGAACAGGCTGAGCTGGTGCATCCTGACGAGGGTCGGCTTCGACGGATCGATCGTCCCTTTGACCAGGGCCACCTGCTCGGTGCCCAATGCCCTGTTGAGGAAGCTCTTCGCGGTCCAGGTCCCGCCCCAGCGGCTCTCGAAGCTGGCCTCGCCGGTCTGCTCGACGAGATGGTCCTTCTTGAGCCGGTAGGCGATGAGGTCGCGGATCGTCCCGATCTTGAGGCCGTGCAGCTGGGCGAAGGCGACGAGATCGTCCATCCTCGCCATCGTCCCGTCCTCCCGCATGATCTCGCAGATCACTCCGGAAGGGTTGAGGCCGGCGAGCCGAGCGACGTCGACCGCCGCCTCGGTATGGCCGGCGCGGATGAGCACTCCGCCGTCCCGCGCGACGAGCGGGAAGATGTGGCCTGGCGTGCAGATGTCCTCCCGCCTCTTGGAGGCGTCGATCGCCACCGACACGGTGCGCGCGCGGTCGGCCGCCGAGATTCCGGTCGTCACGCCTTCCTTCGCCTCGATCGAGGTGGTGAAGGCGGTCTCGTGCCGGGTGCCGTTGTTGCGGCTCATCAGCTCCAGGCCGAGCTGGTCCACCCTCTGCTTCGTCAGCGCCAGGCAGATCAGGCCGCGCCCGTATTTCGCCATGAAGTTGATCGCGTCCGGGGTCGCCATCTGGGCGGGGATGACGAGGTCGCCTTCATTCTCCCGGTCTTCGTCGTCGACGAGGATGAACATGCGCCCGTTGCGCGCCTCGTCGATCAGCTCCTCGGGCGAGGAGAGGAAGCCCCGCTCCATCGCCTAGCGCCTCAGCTCGAGCATCCTGCCGATATAGCGGGCGAGGATGTCGATCTCGATATTGACCCTGCGCCCCGGCGCGATATCGGCGAAGCTTGTCTGCGCCGCGGTGTGCGGGATGATGTTGAGAGCGAAGCGGACCCCGCCCGACACCGATTCGACCTCGTTGACGGTCAGCGAAACGCCGTCGAGGGAGATCGAACCCTTGGGGGCGATATAGCCTTCGAGCTCCGCCGGCGCGATCACCGTCAGCCGCACCGAACCCCCCACCTCGACCGCCGCCTCGACCTCCCCGACCGCGTCGACATGGCCGGTGACGATATGGCCGCCGAGCTCGTCGCCGACCCGAAGCGACCGTTCCAGGTTGAGCCTGGCGCCGTCCTGCCAGAGCCCCGGCGCGCTTCGGCTCAGGGTCTCCCGGGACAGGTCGACTGCGAACCAGTCCTCACCCTTGTCGACGACGGTGAGGCAAACGCCCGAGCAGGCGATCGAAGCGCCGAGGTCGACCGTCGCCATATCGTAGCCGCAGGCGATCCGAAGGCGCAGGTCGCCCCGCTCCTGCGCCGCGACGACTCGGCCGACATCGGTGATTATTCCGGTGAACATAGTCTCTGCGCGGCCCCATAGCCATTCGAGCGGACCCTGTCGAACAGGCTTCGCTTCGAAACGAAGCTTGGTCCGGTTCCACTGCGCGGCGCGGGCGTGGTAAGGTCCTCGCCGATGACGAGCGATTGGGATCGATCCGCTTCAGCCTGGCTTTCCGCGATGGCCAACGGCGGCGACTGGGCGCGCCGGGCCGTCCTCGATCCGGCCATGACCGAGCGGCTGGAGCCCCGGAAGGATCGGCGGGCCCTCGACGTCGGCTGCGGCGAAGGCCGGTTCTGCCGGATCCTGGCTCGCGAAGGCATCGATGCCACGGGCATCGATCCGACCGAGGTTCTCGTCGAAGCCGCCCGCCGGCGCGACCCGGACGGCCGATATCTCGTGGGCCGGGCCGAAAGCCTGCCCTTCGGTGACGGCTCGTTCGACCTCGTCGTTTCCTACCTGTCGCTGATCGACATCGAAGACCTTGGCGGTGCGGCGGCCGAGATGGCCCGGGTCTTGGTCCCGGGAGGGAAGCTCCTGGTCGCCAACCTTGCCAGCCACAACTCGGCCGGCCGCTGGCTGAAGGACGATCGCGGAAGCGCCGTGGGCTATCTCATCGACGATTATCTGCAGGAGCGGCCGGTCCGGCAAAGCTGGGACGGCATCGACATCGTGAACTGGCATCGCCCGCTCTCCACATACATGCGCGTCTTCCTTCGCAACGGGCTTCGGCTGAGCTATTTCGACGAGCCGAAGCCGCGAGGGGACGACGATCCGACCTCGGGCCGATTCGTTCGAGCGCCCTGGTTCGTGGTGATGGAGTGGCTGAAGGAGGGATAGGTGCCGCCGGCCTTGTCGATCCTGCGCGAGATCAGCCGCCACGGCGGCGCATCCGTCGCGGAGGGCCTTTTCCGCGGCGCCCGGGCGGCGGTGAAGGTCTTCAGCTCGGAGGCCGGGTTCAGCCGCGAATGCGGCGCCCTTGCGGCGGCGGCGGCGACCGGCGCCCCCGTCCCCGCCTTGCTTTGGACCGGCCGGCACGACGGCAGGCCGACGATGGTGCAGCAATGGATCGAGGGCACTCCGGGAACGGCTGCGTTCCGGGCATCGCGGGGCGAGGATCGCAAAGCGCTGGTCCGACTGGCGGCGATCACCCACGCCGAGATGTGCCGGGCCGCCTTGGCTGCGCCCGCACCTGACTTCGCCTTCATGGCCCATGTGAAGGGCGTCGGCACCGAGGCTTCCGGTTGGTCCGGTCTCCTCGCCTCCCAGGTCGAAAAGTGGCTCTCGCGCCTGAGCGCGGCCACTCTGGACTCGATTGGCGGCGCCGCGGCAGTGGAAGAGCTGGCCGGCCGGGCCGGAGGGGCGCCGAATGCGCTTCGGACCGTCGTTCACTGCGATTACCTCTTCCGTAACCTGATCGTCCGTCCTTGCGGGAGCGCGGTCATCATCGACTTCGGCGCCGCGCTGGCCGGCGACCCGCGATACGACCTGGCAAAGATCGTCTGGAGCGATCTCGACGGGCGGGGAGAGCTTGCCGCCCATTTCGTGCAAAGCTGGGTCGAGCGAAGCGGGGTGGAGGCGCCCGCGGAGCTCCTGGACCTCTACATCTGCTGCCACTGCCTCGCGGCGATGGCATGGGTCGACAAGCAGCCCTCGCCCGGCGGCGGCGACGCGGCGTTCCGGGAGCTCGCTATCCGGACCTTCGTTTCGGTCGTCGGACCCGGGCGCTGACGGGCGCAGGGAGCGAGTCTGCGGAGGCGGCTAGTCCCGTTGCCGCTCGTAGACTTCGAGCCGGTCGATGCCGAGCATCCGGCTGTCGGCGAGCAGCCAGCGCCTGTGGGCGTCGGCGAGGTCGGTGAGGCCGATATAGCCGACCGACGACTTGCCGTCCCCGATGAGGATCGGCGCGCGGTAGATCAGCATGCGGTCGACGAGGTCCGCCCCGAGAAAGGCGGACGCGGTCGCCGAGCCGCCCTCGATCAGCAGATCGTTGACGCCCTCGAGGCCGAACACCTCCTCCGGCGAGCCGAGCCGGGTCCAGCCTTCGACCGCCGCGCCCCTGGTCAGCAGCGCCCGCCGGGGCGAGCGCTCCTCGAGCCCGGGCAGCCGGACGTCCAGCTTCGGCCGGTCGCGCTCGTAAGTGCCTCGACCGACCAGGATCATGTCGCAGCGGGCGCGCTCGAGATGGACGTGGGCGCGGGCGTCCTCGCCCGTGATCCACCGGCTTTCCCCGGAGGGCAAGGCGATCTTGCCGTCGAGCGACATTGCCAGCTTCAGGGTGATGAAGGGCCGGCCGAGCCGGATCCGGGTCAGGAAGCCCGCCATCGAGCGGGCCGCTTCCTCCGCCCCCGCCCCGATTTGAACCTCGATCCCGGCCGCCCGAAGGCGCTCGAAGCCGCCCCCGGAGATCCGGCCATCGGGATCCTTGAGAGCGGCCACGACCCGCGCCACGCCCGCCTCCGCCAGCAGGTCAGCGCAGGCCGGTCCGCGCTCGCTTCTGTGGCAGCACGGCTCCAGGGTTACGTAGGCGGTGGCGCCGCGCGCGGCTTCGCCGGCCTCGGCCAGCGCCATCGCCTCGGCGTGGGGCCGGCCGCCGGGCTGTGTCCAGCCGCGGCCGACGACGATGTCGTCCCTGACGATGACGCAGCCGACATTGGGATTGGGAGCGGTGTTGCCGCGGCCGCGCTCGCCGAGCGCGACGGCCGCGCCCATCCAGCGCTCCTCCGAAGTCAAAGCCCGAGCCGCTCCAGCTGCTCGTCATGCTTCTTGAACATCTCCTGCCGCTCCTTGAGCGCCTTGTCGCGCCAGGCCTGGTCGATCTTCTGCTGGGCCTTGATCTGCGCGTCGGTGCGGCTTGCCGGCCAGCTCTCGACGTAGATGAGCTGCGGGCCCGGGGCGATGTTGGTTCGGCCGTCGAGGTCGAACAGGAAGAGGATGGCGAGCGGCATCGCGATCGCCAGGGCCAGGGCGACCCAGTGATGCGGTTTGCGCTCGGAGGTGAAGGCGCGAAGATCGGCCCAGAGCGCGCGGGGAGAGGCGGGACGGGGGAGCGGCATGGCGCCAAGAT
>DASVTA010000374.1:0-2809 GCA_036387815.1 Allosphingosinicella sp. | reverse complement strand
GGCGGCGGCGACATCGACGCGCGCAAGGTCGAGACGCGGCTCAGCGTCGAGGTTCGGGTGAACGGCCGCGGGCCCTACCGGTTCGTCGTCGACAGCGGCGCCGACACCTCGGTCATCGGGCTTCGGATCGCGCGCGCGCTGCGATTGCCGCTCGGAACCCCGGTGATCTTGAACAACATGACCGACCGCAACGTCGTCGACCGGGTGCGGGTGGACTCGCTCAGCCTCGGCCCCGGCACGATCCGCAACCTGCAGCTTCCGGCGCTGCGCGAGCAGTTCCTTGGCGGCGCCGGGATGATCGGCATCGACGCGCTCGCCCGCCAGCGCCTGATGCTGGATTTCGAGAAGCGCCTGATCCGGATCGAGGACGCGTCGAAGCCGGCGAAGTCCCTTCCCGGCGACATCGTCGTCACGGGGCGGCTGAAGCGGGGCCAGCTGATCCTGACCGAGGTGAAGGCCGGCGGCCTGGCGCTCGACGCGGTGATCGATACCGGGTCCCAGATCACGATCGGCAATTTGGCGCTTCGCGACAAGCTCCTGCGCCGCCGGCCGGTCAAGCTCGAGACGGTGACCGCGGTCGGGGTGACCGGGACGAGCATCGAGCTCCAGCTCGCCCACATCGCCGAGCTCCGGCTCGGCTCCGTCATCCTGCGCAACGTGCCGATGGCCTTCGCCGACGTGCCCCCCTTCGAGGTGTTCGGACTCGCCGGCAAGCCTGCCCTGCTGCTCGGGACGGACCTGCTGGAGACGTTCCGCCGGGTCTCGCTCGACTTCCGGGCGCGCAAGGTCCGCTTCCAGCTGCGCCGCTGCAGCCAGGGCGTCTCGATCAGCACGTCTCCCACCTCCTCACTGACGCGCCTTTCGGCCAGCGGCCAGGCCTGCGCGAGATGAGGCGCGACCCTCGAATTCTTCCGCGGTCCCGGACCTCCGGCCCCGCGTTAAGCGTTCGGGACAACGGTTTTCGCAGCTGGAAGACGGGCCATGGACAGGATGCTCGGCACGGCGGTCTTCGGGATAGGGCTGCTCCTTCTCACCAGCAATGCTCCACCTCCCTTGGAGGCGCCGGCCGCCTCGCCGGCGCGGGTGGACCATGCCCCCCGGGCGGCCGCTCCCGAGGTGCTGCCGGCCGCACCTCAGCCCGCCGAGCCGCTTCCTCCCCCGCCGCCCCCTCCCCCGCCGCCGCCGCCGACTTCGCGGGAGGCGCTGGAAAGCGGGGTCCTGATCGTCGTCAGCCTCCCGTCGCAGAAGATGTTCGTGTTCCGCAACGGCGAGCTGTGGGACACCTCCAGGGTCTCGACCGGCAAGCCCGGCAACGACACGCCCGAGGGCGTCTTCCCGATCCTCCAGAAGAAGGCGATGCACCGCTCCAACCTCTATGACGATGCGCCCATGCCCTGGATGCAGCGGCTGACCTGGGGCGGAGTGGCGCTTCATGCCGGACGGGTGCCCGGCTATCCCGCCTCCCACGGCTGTATCCGCCTGCCCCACGGCTTCGCCAGGAAGCTGTACGGAATCACCCGCTTCAACTCGACGCTCGTCATCGTCGCCGGCGAGCCGCTCTCCACCGAGGAAGAGGCCCGGACTCTCGCCTGAGGCAGGCCGCCCAGGCCGGCCGATCAGTCCCCTAGCGCCGCGAGGATGGCTGATTCCGCGAGGTTCGGGTCGGCGAGCGGGTGGCTTCGCACCTGCTCGCGCCAGTCCCAGGCGATTTCGGGCCGGGGGCGCGAGTAGCGGATCCAGTCGACGTCCATCAGCATGTCGACCCGCGCCTTCCTGTCGACGGTCCGGTTCGTTGCGCCGGCGTTCTCGGGCGCGGGCGGGAGATCGTCGCTGGTCGTGTAGGCGATCAGGCCGACCTGCATGTGCGGGTTCGGCTCCATCCGGTAGAAGCGGTCGCGCACCCGCCATTTGCCGCCCTCCGGCCGGGCGAGCGCGAACAGGGTCATCCCGATCCGGACCAGTCTAAGCTCGACCCAGCCGGAGCCGAACGGGCGCAGCTTGAGCGAGGAATAGCTGTTGTAGGTGCCCTTGGTTTCGGTCACCGGAACGCCGCGCTCGAGCCCTGCGCCGGTTGTGATGAAGTGCCAGTTCTCGCGGAAGGGCTCCCAATCGGCCGCGCTCTTCCCATTGGGAATGCGGGCCATCAGCCCGCCGAGCGACCAGGTGCCGCCCGGGACCGGCCCGGCCGCGCTCCGGACCCGAACCCGCGCCCGCACGTCGAAATCGCCCTCCACCGTCTGGAACAGGAACGGGGCGACGCGGTCGCGCACCCAGGCCGAATCATGGGGCTGGATATGGAGCGCGCCGGAAACGCTCCCGCCCACGTCCATCGTCTTCAGCATGTCGGCCCAGCCGAAGCGCTGGTGGAAAAGCGTCCATTTCGGATCGAGCGCCCGTCCGTTAAACTCGTCGTTGAAAGCGGAAAGATCGGTGCGCGGCGGCGGCGGCTGCCGCGGCTGGGCGGGTGCGGGGCCGGCGGCGAGCAACGCCGAAGCGAGGATGGGCACGGATAGGATTTTCAAGTCGGGCTCCCGTGGTTCGTTCGGCGGCCGAACCGCACAAGGCGGTCGCTCGGGCAATCCCCGCTCGACGAAAGCCCGATTGCATCCGACGAGCGGCGCCCGTCGGCGATCCCGGTGCGCATCCGCCGCCGCCGATCGGTAGGACCGGTCGTCCTTGGCGAGTCCACACCGGCAAAGCGCGCGGAGCGCTTCTACACGGGCGCCGGATCGACTAAGGGCGGAACGAGCACGACCGGCGAGCTGTCGTTCGAGAAAGAGGTGGGCGAATGAAACAATCTTCCGTGGGA
>DASVTA010000373.1:0-7046 GCA_036387815.1 Allosphingosinicella sp. | reverse complement strand
ATCCTGGCTCCCGCCGCGCTCGCTACGGTCGAGATCGGATCCTGGACCTCGACGAGCTCGGCATCCTCGCCGGTCAGCCCGCTGCCCTTGAGCTTGGCCGCGGCCTTTCCCGCCCGCTTGGTCACCGCCCGGACCCGGTTCGCCCGCATGTCCACGCTCACGATGATCGGGTCTCCTTCCCGGCCGGCGGCCTCGAACAGCCGCTCTTGCTTCCGCCGCAGCTGCTCGAGCGAGAATTTCGCCTGGCCAGCGACGATCGCCGCGTTGGCGGTGAACCGCTCGAGCAAATTGTCGGCGCCGCCGGTCAGGTTGATGACCACTCGCCGCGCTTCCGTATCCACATACTGGCCGGCATAACGGTTCGGAAACTCCGCCTGGATCCGCTCTCCAACGGCACTCGCCTCCTTGAGCGTGCCCGCCCAGGAAGCGGCATCCTCGGCCGACATTCCGCCCGATTGCAGGGACTGGACGAACGGATCGGAACTTCCCTGGGCATGTACGGGCACGAGTGCGACCGTCCCGGCAAATGCCGAGCACAACAACATAATCTTACGCATTATCTACTCCACGGTTCTCAGTTACCGAAGAAGTACGCGGCCTCAGGACGTTTCGAGATTTCCCGCCGGGCGAGGGCGGCCTCCCAGGCCCCCCTCGCGACGCCGTCCACGACCACCCTGTTACGGCGATAGTCGGTGGTGATCAGCCGGAACGGCACCTTGCTGCGCGCGAAGTCCGCTTCCACGGCCTCGCGTGCGGCGCGGAGCTGCGCCAGGCTGAACTCGGCGTCCCGGGCAACCGCCCTCGGATCGGAGGTCGCCTTCGCGAGCGAGGCTTCCCCATCGCGAACGAAGAGGAAGACCGCCATGCCCGCTTCCGTATGGAAGCCGGCATAATCCGGGCTCTGACGCAGCCGGGAATCGACGGCGTTGGCGAAATCCGCCAGCACCTGCTGATTCTTCGACGCTGCGCTGTCCGGACTGGACGGGGCGGGCGCACAGGACATTGCGGTAGCCGCAAAGAGCATTCCCGCCGAGGTTCGAAACATTCTTTTGGACACGTACATTCTCCGGAGTGCTGAACTAGGAAGTTCCCTATTTGTTCCGTATCGCAAATTGGAAAATAACAATGCGTGAACAAGCCGAAGGGGCTCAGGGGCTCGCGCAAATACGCCAGGAGCGGCAAAATCAGAGCGGCGCCAGCCTCGACAGCGTCTGCCCGCTTGGCATCAGCAGATATTGCGTCCCCTTGGTTCGGACGAAATCGGGGAGGTCGGTCACCGTGCCGCCCCCGGCGGGACCTTGGGGAATTCGGAACACCTTGGTCGCGCCCGGGACCGCGCGGTTGCCGATCAAGGCGTCCTGGTCCCGCCCATGGGCCGGGAAGGCGTCGCTGAAATTGTTGCGCTGGCCCCAGGCGGCGAGCCTCATGAACTGCTCGCGGATCGAGGCGCAGACGAAGATCCCCAATATGCCCCGGTCGGCCCCGTCGTCCTTCTCGCCCTTCAGCTCCGGACCGTAGGGCATTCCGCGCCGCACGATCTGCGGCACGCCCGTCGTCACCGACATTCCGGACAATTCCTGGTCGCGCGGGTTCATGACCCGGACATGCGACGAGACCGGGCAGGCGATGCCCTGCATGTCCTCGGCGAAGGCGAAGCTCTCCTCGCATCGCTCCGGCGCCGGAGCGTGGGGCGAGAGGCACAGCGGGGTCCCGTCGCGCCAGCGGCCCATGATCTTGGCCGCCAGAAGCTCGCGCGCCTGCTCCGGCGGCAGCTTGGGGAAAAGCGGCGGACCCTTGATGCTGAGGAAGCGCTCGAAGGTCGCCACGTCCTGGTAGATCCAGCGGAACACGATGTAGCTGGAATCCCGAAGCACCGTCGCGGCCGGATCGCGTGCGGGCGCGCAGGGGAACCGGTCGTCATAATGGCCGATGACGACCGAGCGGCGGTCGATCGGCCGCTCCGGGCTGGGCGCGCCTTCCCAGGCGACCTTGCCGTTGGACAGGCCGTCGACATAGCCGAAATGGAGCCGGGCGCCCTTGCCGCACGGTCCGGAGCCGAGGAACGCGCCGTCGAGCCGGCCGCCGGACGCGCGCGGGATCTTCTCGGTCAGGCCGGCCGCCGCCGCTTCCTCGAGCATCTCGGCGGTCGCCGCTTCGAGCTGCGCCTCGCCGACGGCGTGGAGGTGGACGAAGCAGCTCACCTCCTCGCCCCGGAACCGGCCCTCCCACCAGTTCGCCGGAGCGCTCGAGCCGACGTCGCCGATCCGCTCGGCGTCCGGCGGACAGCGGAAGGTGCTTTCGAGCTTGGCGTAGACGTCGGGGGCGAGCAGCTGGGCCATCGCGCCCGGGGCGAAGCTCAGATTGGCGACCCAGCCGTGCGCCGTCGTCGGCTTGTTGGTGCCGAACAGGATGAGCGGCCTGATCGCGTTGACGAAGCGCCGCAGCGCCGCCGCGTCGGGCGCCGAGAAGATGAGGTGCCGGACCATCCGGTAGCCGGCGATGTTGCCGAGCACCATTCCCTGGATATCGCCCGTGTCGACCGGCATCCCTGTCCTCCCGGCGTCCCGGCCGATCAGCCGTTCGCGTTGCCGCCGTCGACGAAGTCCCGGCCGTGACCCTGCGGCTTGGGCACGCCGCCGGCGGCGGCCGTGAAAGCCGCCGCCGCCGCGGCGAAGGCGGCCGCCGCGGCATGGAGCGCCGCGGCCTGGGCCCCGCCGCCTCCGGCAGGCGCTTCGCCGCCCGCGGGCTTGTCGCCGCCCGCCGGCTTGTCGTGGCCCGCCGGCTGCTCGCCGCCGCCGCCACCGCTCCCGTTCAGCGATTCCTCGATCTCGCGGACCGTCTTCGGGAAATAGCTGAACAGCCAGCCCTGCTCCTCGCGGCCGTCCTCGGACCGGCCCAGCGCCTTCACGTTCAGGTGCTTGGAGGCCTGGAAGAAGCTGTCCTGGTCGTTGAGCTCGTCCCAGGGCGGAGCGCCGTCCGCAAGCTCGAAGATCGGCCTGAAGACGTGGGGAAGCTCACGCCGGAAGAATTCCGTATATTCTTCCGGGTCGCCGTCGAACTCGGTGATCACCTGCAGGAAACGGTCGTGGATGACCAGCACGCGCGCGAAATGCACGATCTTGGACTTGCGCAGGGCGCGGTCGATTTCCGGCTGGATATGGTCGGCGAAAACGGCCTTGAGCTGCTGCAGCTTCGCGAGCGATTCGGGGTCCTGCTTGAGCGGGACGGTCATGTTCAATGCGGTGATCATAGGATGCTCCTTCGCTCGCCGGGCGGAGGGCGTGGACGCATCGGGATCCTCGATCCCTGACGTCCAGCCCGCGCCGGCTTCGTGATTTCGCCGATTCCTCTCGGCGCGGCCCACGGCCACGCCCCCACCGCTCAGAAATCCCACCGGCACCGAGCGGAGTCAATATGGAAGGGGCGTCTCGCCGGGATGGCGGGCTCAGCCCTGCGCCTTCCGCGCGCGGTTGGCGCCGATCCTCAGCCTGAGGGCGTTGAGCCTGATGAATCCGGCCGCGTCGCGCTGGCTGTAGCTGGACGAGCCCTCCTCGAAGGTGACGAGGTCCTGGTCGTAGAGGGCGAGCGGGCTTTCCCGCCCGATCACCGTCGCATTGCCCTTGTAGAGCTTGAGCCGGACCGTCCCGGTCACATGCTCCTGGCTCTTGTCGATCAGCGCCTGGAGCATCTCGCGCTCCGGCGAGAACCAGAAGCCGTTGTAGATGAGCTGCGCGTAGCGCGGCATGAGCTCGTCCTTGAGGTGCGCCGCTCCGCCGTCGAGCGTGATCGACTCGATCCCGCGATGGGCGGCGAGCAGGATCGCGCCCCCCGGCGTCTCGTACACCCCGCGCGACTTCATGCCCACGAAGCGGTTCTCGACCAGATCGAGACGGCCGATGCCGTTGTCGTGCCCAAGCTGGTTGAGCCGGGTCAGCAAGGCTGCCGGCGACAGGGTCTCGCCGTCGATCGAGACGGGGTCGCCGGCCTCGAAGCCGATCTCGATCACCGTCGCCTTGTCGGGCGCGTCCTCGGGCGAGAGGGTGCGCTGATGGACATATTCCGGGGCCTCGACCGACGGGTCCTCGAGCACCTTCCCCTCGGACGAGGAATGGAGGAGGTTGGCGTCGATCGAGAAGGGGGATTCGCCCCTCTTGTCCTTCGAGATCGGGATCTGGTGCTTCTCGGCGAAGTCGATCAGCTGCTCGCGGCTCGCATATTCCCACTCGCGCCAGGGGGCGATCACCCGGATGTCGGGCTCCAGCGCATAATAGCCGAGCTCGAAGCGGACCTGGTCGTTGCCCTTGCCGGTGGCGCCGTGACAGACCGCGTCGGCGCCGACGGCGCGCGCGATCTCGATCTGGCGTTTTGCGATCAGCGGCCGCGCGATGGAGGTGCCGAGCAGATACTGGCCCTCGTAGACGGTGTTCGCCCGGAACATCGGGAAGACGAAGTCGCGGACGAACTCCTCCCTCAGATCCTCGATGAAGATGTTCTCCGGGCGGATCCCGAGCAGCTCCGCCTTGCGCCGGGCCGGCTCGACCTCCTCGCCCTGGCCGAGATCGGCGGTGAAGGTGACGACCTCGGCGCCATATTCGGTCTGGAGCCACTTCAGGATGATCGAGGTGTCGAGACCGCCGGAGTAAGCGAGCACGACCTTCTTGGGGGCGGGGAGGTTCATGAGGATTCCTGAGAGAGCTTGCGGAAACGGCCTGCCACGGCGCCTGCGTCGATCCCGTCCTTGACGGCCGCGAACAATGTGTCGTCGCCGCAGATCGTGCCGGCGATCTCGTCCAGCCTCGCCTGGTCGAGCGCCAGGCCGACGAGATGGGCGGAGCCGGGAGGCGTTCGGATGACGAGCAGATTGCCCGCCGCCTCGATGGAGATCACCCATTCGGCGAAGATCCGCTGGAGGCGAGCGGCGGCCCAGTCGTTGCCGCCAAGCTGGTCGGGCAAGGCGTAGCTCAGCGCTCCGCCCCGCTTCACCTTGATCGCCCCCATCTGGTCGAGATCGCGCGAGACGGTGGCCTGGGTCACGGAATATCCGATCGCGCCCAGCCGCGCCGTCACCTCCTCCTGGCTTCCAAGCGGCTCGGCGCGGATCAGATCGGCGATCGCCTTCTGGCGGCGGATCCGGGCGTCGGTCATGATCTGTCCTCCCCCGGGAGGACAAGACGCACGCCACCCCCACGCCTCACCCCGGCAAAAGCCGGGGCCTCGGCGAGACCCGCTTCACCCGTCATCCCGGCGAAAGCCGGGACCTCGGGGAGACCCGCCGAGACTTCTTGTCCTGAGGTTCCGGCTTTCGCCGGGATGACGAGCGGGCTCACGACCTCACCCCCATCAGCCAGGCCAGCGCCCCGCGCGCCGAGTGCATCCGGTTCTCGGCCTGGAGCCAGACGGCGCTCCGTGGGCCGTCGATCACCCCTGCGCTGACCTCCTCCCCGCGGCGGGCCGGGAGGCAGTGGAGGAAGCGGGCCCGCGGGGAACGCGCCATCAGGGCCTCGTCGACGCGATAGCCGGAGAAGGCCTTCATCCTGGCCTCCGCCTCCTCGTCCTGCCCCATCGACACCCACACGTCCGTGTAGACGATATCCGCTCCGTCCACCGCCTCCGCCGGGTCGGCGAACTGGGTCGCGCCTCCCGGCGCGTCGGCCAGGTCATAGCCTTCGGGGCTGGCGATCCGAAGCTCCGCGCCGGTCAGGGAGCAGGCCTCGGCGAGGGATCGGCAGACGTTGTTGTCGCCGTCGCCGACATAGGCGATCCGGGCGCCCTCCAGCCGGCCCAGCAGCTGCCGGACGGTGAGCAGATCGGCAAGGGCCTGCAGCGGATGGGCGCGGTCGGAAAGCATGTTGAGCAGAGGCTTTCCGGTCGCCCCGGCCATCGCCTCCAGATCCTTGTGGTCCATCACCCGGGCGGCGATCACGGCATGGTAGCAGGCCAGCGTTCGGGCCACGTCCTCGGCGGTCTCGCGGGCGCCGAGGCCGACCTCCTCCTTCTGGATGTAGAGCGGGTGGCCGCCGAGCTGGACGGTCGCGATCTCCATCGAGCTTCGGGTGCGCGCCGAAGGCTTCTGGAAGACGAGGGCGACGCCCTTGCCGGCGAGCGGAAGGCCGAGGTCGGGCAGCTCGGACAAGGCGAGGATCTCGTCCACTCCCTCCCGGCCGAGATCGGTAATCGTGAGCAGGCGGGTCACCAGCTCTTCTCCCGCTTTACCATGGTTCCGATACCCTCGTCCGTCAGCAGCTCGATCAGCAAGGCGTGGGGTACCCGCCCGTCGATGATGTGCGCCGTGCCCACCCCCGCGTCCACCGCATCTGCGCAGGCGCGCAGCTTCGGGATCATCCCGGCGCTGACGCTGTCATGCTCGATCCGCTCCCGAAGCTCGGCGGAGGTCAGCCGGGGGACGAGGCTCGATTCGTCTGCCACGTCCTCCAGCAGGCCGGGGGCGGCGGTGAGGTAGACGATCTTCTCCGCCGCCATGGCGACGGCTATGGCGCGGGCCGCTTCGTCGGCATTGACGTTGTAGGGCTGCCCGGTCTCGTCGGCGCCGATCGTCGAGACGACCGGGCTCAGCCCCTCGTCGAGCAGCCGCTCGAGCACCGAGGCCCGGACATGGGTGACATCTCCGACGAAGCCGAGCGAGGACTCGCGTGGAGTGACGGTGAGCAGCCCCGCATCCTCGCCCGAGACCCCGACCGCCACCGGATCGTCGAGAGCCTCGCGATTGATCGTGCCGACGAGATCGCGGTTGATCTTGCCGACGAGGACCATCCGGACGATCTCCAGCGTCTCCGCGTCCGTGACCCGGAGGCCGTCGCGGAACTCCGGCTCCTTGCCGACCCGCCGCATCATCGCGTCCACCTGCGGCCCGCCGCCATGGACGAGGACGCAGCGCACTCCGACGCTCCTGAGGAGCAGAACGTCCTGGGCAAGCGCCCGGTCGAGCGCCTTGTCGATCGCCGCTCCGCCGAGCTTCACGACGACGGAGCGGCCGTGGAAGCGCTGGATGTAGGGCAAGGCCTGGACGAGGATCGCCGCGGTCTCGG
>DASVTA010000372.1:0-11557 GCA_036387815.1 Allosphingosinicella sp. | reverse complement strand
GGAATCACCCACGCTCAGCTACTTTCGCCGCCAATTCGCGCGAGAGAGGGCAGGTGGGCGCTGCAACGGCCGATGACGTGCAGAAGCGATCGATCGACCTGATGACCGCCTGGATCAAGGCCGAGATAGCCAGCGGCAAGGCTCCGGTGAGCCAAGCGAGGCCGAAGTTCCTCAGATGGATTCGCGACGCGATCCGCGCGCGGGTGCACAAATACATCAGCAAGGGAGTGTAGCGGCATGAGCGAACGAAAGATCATCCTCGATCCCGACCTTCTCCCCGAAGACTTCCGCGCCACGGCGGACGCGGCGGGATGGGAGCTGATCAGCGAGTCCCCGCCCGAAGGATTGCTTGCGCTCGAGCTGATCTACCGCGCCGGCAGCGAAGGCACCACGACGGTCCACTACATCGAGGATCCGTTGGTCAAGGTGCGCTACGCGCTCGCTCGGGGGCCGCAGGCCGAGGAGGTGGCCGAGGAAGTGAAGGCGATATTCGCGCACATACCCGACGAAAGCGTGATGGAGGCGGCGGAGGACGAGAGCGAGGGGCTGCAGTCCATCGTCAGCTGGATGTTGAGCGCGACCGTGCTCGAGGACCAGGCCGGGCACCAATGGCTGCACGCGCTGATCGAGAAGCGGCTCGCGCACGAGAATTCGGCGGTTCGCCGCGCCGCCCTGATCTCGGTCAGCTGGCTGGAATGGCCGGATTTTCGTACCTCGATCGAGCGGATGGCGACGGTCGATCCGGACGAGGCGGTGCGGCGGGACGCGGGGAGCCTCGCGCAAGCCTACGCCATGCGCGACAGCGGCGAGATATAAGCGCAAGCTTTCGCCAGGCCAGCGTGGCATTCATTTGAGGTCGATCGGAACGCCGCCGGGCTTGCCAAGATCTGGAAAACGCTTGTATTTCGACCTCGCCGAGCTCCGGGCCGGCCGCAGGGGGCGTTGAGGCCGTCCGGCCTTGGCTATTGGCAAGTCTCTGATATGCGTCCAATATCTGCCGAGGGGATGTCGGCGATTCGACCAGGGTGGGGAATGAGCGTGATTGACTTCGTACGTCGCTGGGCCGGTGCCGCTTTCGCGGCCGGAGCCATGGCCTGGTCTTCCGCCGCGATGGCGCAGGACAGCTTTTCCGGCTCGGATCCGGCGGGTTCGGGCGTGATCGTCTCGGCCGTTCGCTGGCTTCAGGGGACCTTGCTCGGGACCGTCGCCACGGTCGTCGCGGTGATCGCCGTCGCCTCCGTGGGTTTCCTGATGCTGACCGGCCGGATCAACTGGCGCTACGGCGCGACCGTCATCCTCGGCTGCTTCATCCTCTTCGGCGCTGCGACCATCGTCGCCGGGATCCAGTCCACGACCAGCACCGGAGGCTGAGCCGTGGACGGGCTCGACCACGACCGCCTGTTCGTCGCCCTCACTCGCCCGCAGATGTTCGCGGGCGTGACCTATTCCTATTTCGTCGCCAACGCGATCCTCGCCACCGAGATGTTCCTCATCTTCAAGTCGCTGTGGGCGCTCGCGGCGGCGCTCGTCATCCATTTCGTCGGAGTGCTCCTGTGCGTCCGGGAGCCGCGTTTCTTCGACCTGTGGCTGACCCGAGTGTCGCGCTGCCCCCGAGTGAAGAATCATAAGGTGTGGGGATGCAACTCCTACAGCCCCTGACCAACGACCGACGCGCACCCGCGAAGGAGCAGCCGGCGGGGAAGCACCTTCCTTACGCCCGCCATGTCGACGACCATACGATCGAGACTCGCGACGGCCTGCTGATGCAGGTCATCCAGCTTCGCGGCCTCCTCTTCGAGACGGCCGACACCGAAGAAATCAACTACCGCAAGCGGCTTCGCGACGCGATGCTTCAGGCGATCGGCTCGTCCCGCTTCGCGATCTACCACCACGTCGTGCGTCGGCGGATCGACGTCGGCCTTTCGGAAGGGCATCCGGACCCCTTCTCGAGGCAGCTCGACGAGGCCTGGCGCAGGCGCCTCGACGGCAAGCGGCTCTACGTCAACGAACTGTTCCTGACGCTGATCCGCCGGCCGCTCCAGGGCCGGGTCGGGCGGCTGGACCGGCTTCGCGAGAGGCTTGGACGGACCGCGACGGCGGTTCCGGAAGCCAATTCCGCCTACGAGCGGAGCCAGCTCGCCCAGGCGCGCGACGCCCTGATGGCGGCGCTCGGAAGCTATGAGCCGCGCCTGCTCGGGGTCTACGATACGCCGCACGGCCCCTGCTCGGAGCCGCTGGAATTCCTCTCGGTCCTCTACAATGGCGAGATGCGGCCGGTGCTTCTGCCGCTCCAGGACCTGGGCGATTATCTGCCCTACCGGCGGGTCAGCTTCGGCCAGGAGACGGTCGAGCTCGGCCCGACGGGCGCGACCGCGCGCAGCTTCACGGGGATCGTCTCGATCAAGGATTATCCGGGCCAGACGGTGGCCGGGATGTTCGACGAGCTCCTCCGGCTTCCCTTCGAGCTCACCCTTTCCCAGTCCTTCGGCTTCGTCGAGCGCCAGGCGGCGCTTTCGAGGATGAACCTTTCGCTGAGGCGGATGCGCTCGGCCGAGGACGAGGCGGTCAGCCTTCGCGGCGAATTGTCGAACGCCAAGGACGAGGTCGCCGCCGGCCGCGCCGGCTTCGGCGAGCATCACATGACGATCGCCCTTCGCGCCGACACTCCGGCCGCGGTCGACGAAGGAGTCGCCGAGGTGCAGGCGGCGCTCGCCGACCTGGGGATCATCTCGGTTCGCGAGGAGATCGCGCTGGAACCCGCTTTCTGGGCGCAATTCCCCGGCAACTTCCGTTACATCGCCCGGCGGGGACTGATCTCCACGGGCAATTTCGCCGGCCTTGCGAGCGGCCACAACTTCCCGCTCGGCCGGGCCGACGGCAATCACTGGGGCGAGGCGGTGACCTTGCTCGAGACGACGGCGGCCGGGCCCTATTATTTCAACTTCCACCGCGGCGACCTCGGCAATTTCACGGTCATAGGCCCGTCGGGCTCGGGCAAGACGGTGGTCCTGAACTTCCTGCTCGCCCAGGCGCGCAAGTTCCGGCCGCGGATCATCTTCTTCGACAAGGACAGGGGCGCGGAGCTGTTCATCCGGGCCATCGGCGGACGCTACGACCTGCTGAGGCCCGGAACGCCTTCCGGGCTGAACCCGCTCCAGCTTCCCGACAACCCGGCCAACCGCCAGTTCCTGATTGACTGGGTGGCACTGCTCGCGGGCGGGGCCGATATCGACGAGATCGCCCGGATCAAGGATGCGATCGACGCGAATTTCGAGCAGCCGGAGGACCATCGGCGCCTGCGCCACCTCGCCGAGCTGTTCCGCGGCGGCCACCGCCCCACCTCGAACGACCTCTGGTCGAGGCTGCGGCCGTGGTGGGGCGACGGGGAGCGCTCCTGGCTGTTCGACAACGCGGTCGACAAAACCGACCTCACCGCCGAGGCGGTCGGGTTCGACATGACCCAGATACTCGACGATCCGGCGGTTCGGACTCCGGCGATGATGTACCTCTTCCACCGGGTCGAGGAGCGCCTCGACGGAAACGCCGCCATCATCGTCGTCGACGAAGGCTGGAAGGCCCTGGACGACGACGTCTTCGTCCGGCGGATCAAGGACTGGGAGAAGACGATCCGAAAGCGGAACGGGATCGTCGGCTTCGCCACGCAGAGCGCTCAGGACGCACTCGAAAGCAAGATCGCGAGCGCGATCGTCGAGCAGGCCGCGACCCAGATCTTCATGGCCAATCCCAAGGCGCGGGCCGAGGATTATGTCGACGGCTTCGGCCTCACCTCCCACGAATATGAGCTCGTCCGGACGCTTCCGGACAATGCCCATTGCTTCCTCATCAAGCACGGAACCGACAGCGTCGTCGCCCGACTCAACCTCAGCGGCGAGCACGACATATTGACCATCCTGTCCGGCCGCGAGCGCACCGTGCGCCTCCTCGACGACATCCGCGCCCAGACCGGGGACGACC
This sequence comes from Allosphingosinicella sp., assembly GCA_036387815.1. Lineage (GTDB taxonomy): Bacteria > Pseudomonadota > Alphaproteobacteria > Sphingomonadales > Sphingomonadaceae > Allosphingosinicella. The sequence goes on along the minus strand of DASVTA010000372.1, from coordinate 7,582 downwards.
CGGCCGAGTGGCTGCCCCGGCTGCTGGAGGTGGCGTGATGGACGTCTGCGCGCCGCTCCCGGCCGGTGCCGGCTTCCTTCGGTGGATGCTGGCCTTTCTCGACTGCCAGGCGCAGCTGCTGGGCAGCGGCGCCTATCAGGCGCTGTCCTCCCCCGGCTCGACCCTGGCGCTGGTGCTGACGGGCTTCCTCACCCTCTTCATCGCCCTGTTCGGATACAGGATGCTGCTGGGCCAGGGGCCGGACCTGCGCACGGGCGTGCTTGCCTTCGTCAAGATCGGGATCGTCCTCGCGCTGGCGACGAGCTGGCCCGCCTGGCGCACGCTGGTCTACGACGTCGTCATCCAGGGCCCGGCCCAGATCGCCGGCGAGATCGCGAGGCCGACAGGGCTGCCGGGCGCGGACGGCGGCCTCGTCGCTCGGCTCGACGGCGCGGACCAGGCGTTCACCGCCCTTGCCGTGCTCGGCGAGGGGGCGCCCCCAATCCCGACCGAGGCCAACCAGGTCTCGCCCACGCTCGGGGTGCCGCCGCAGCCCTATCCCGGCTTCAACACCTACGCCATCGCCGGATCGCGGATGCTGTTCCTGACCGGAGCGATCTTCGGCCTCGGCTCCGTTCGGCTGATCATCGGGCTGCTGCTGGCGGTCGGACCTTTCTTCGTGGCCTTCCTGCTGTTCGACAATACGCGCTCCCTGTTCGAGGGCTGGGCGCGGGGCCTGGGCGGCGCCGCGCTTGCGGCCGTCGCCACCTCGATCGCGCTCGGCGTCGAACTCGCCTTGCTCGAACCCTGGCTCGCGGACCTGCTCGCGCGGCGGACGGCCCAGGAGTGGCTGCCCGGGATGCCGGTCGAGATTCTCGTCGCCACCACGGTCTTCGCTCTCACCATCCTCGCGATGCTCTACGGGGCCGCCCGGATCGCCTTCGCCTTCCGTTTCGCGCCCTTGTGGAACGCGGCGACCGTGCGGATCGCGCAATCACGGCGGAGCGAGGAGACGCGCCTCGCCGCGTCCGCCGCCGCGGGCCAGCAGGCGCCCTCGGCGGAAACCCGGACCCGGGCCGCGACCGTCGTCGACGCCGTCGCCGCGACCCAGCGCCGCGAGGCGGCTCAGGTCGCGATCGTCTCCGGCCGCCAGTCGTCCGGCGGCGGCGGCGGCGAAATGGCGGGCGCCCGCCGCGCCTCGCCCGCGGGCACCGTCCGCGAAACCACTCAAACTCTTGCACCTGCCCCGCTCGGCCAGAGCTTCCGTCGCCGCACCCGCGGCCGGGTCTCGGCCAGCGCGGGCCGCCGGGACCGCCGCTCATGAACGACCAGACCCGAGAGGCGCTCGACGCCTATTACAAGGAAGCCGCGACCTGGAATCGGGACCGGCTGGAGGCGCTCCGCAAATCGCAGCGCACCGCCTGGTGGATCGCCGGAGGAGCCGCGTCGATCGCGGTCCTCGAAGCCGTCGCCCTGATGCTCCTGACCCCTCTCAAGACGGTCGAGCCCTACACCTTGCTGGTCGACCGGACGACGGGTTACGTCCAGGGGATCAATCCGCTGGAGGCGAACAAGGTCTCTCCGGACACGGCGCTCACCCAGTCGTTCCTGGTCCAGTATGTGGTCGCCCGCGAGAGCTTCGACATCTCCACCTGGCGAGCGCATTACAACAAGGTCGCCTTGTGGTCGGCCGAGAGGGCGCGCTCCGACTACCTAACCCAGATGCAGCCGGCGAACCCGCAATACCCATTGTCCCTCTATCCGCGCACGAGCCTCGTCGAGACGCGGGTGAAGAGCGTCTCGGCGATCGGACGGAACGTCGCTCTCGTGCGGTTCGATACGGTCCGCCAGGATCAGGGCGGGCAATTCCAGGCGCCGCGTTCCTGGGTGGCGGTGATCCGCTACCGATATTCGGGCGAGCCGATGCGGCTCGAGGACCGGTTCGTCAATCCGCTCGGCTTCCAGGTGATGCGCTACCGCAAGGACCCCGAGACGCCGCCGCCGACCGAAGTGGTCCAGCCCGTGGTGGGCGTCGTCGGCGTTCCCCTCCCGGTGCCGGGCGGCGCAAGCACCACGACCACCACGACGACCGTGGAGCAGGGCGCGACTCCGCTCGGAAGCGCGGCCGCGGCCGCGGCCCGGGCGGCCGCCGAACGCCGCCGCAACCGGACGCCGGAACCGGAGCTGTGATGAGGCTCCTCCTCCTACTCCCCGCGCTCCTTCTCGGCGCGGCTCCGCTCGCCGCCCAGATAATGGCGCCGCCGACGAGCGATCCGGGCGCGGCGCCCAGCGGCGATTCGCGCGTCAGGACGGTCGACTTCATCCCCGACCGGGTCATCGTGATCGAAGGCGCGCCCGGCTACCAGGTCACCGTCGAGCTTTCGCCGGACGAGGTGGTGGAGAGCGTCGCGGTGGGCGACAGCGGCGCCTGGAACGTCGCCGCCAACCGCAAGGGCGACCATCTGTTCATCAAAGCCATCATGGCGGGCGTCTCGACCAACATGACGGTGATCACCAACGTCCGAATCTACAATTTCGAGCTGTCGCCGATGATGAGCGCGAGCGAAATCGCCTATACGGTGCGCTTTCGCTACCCGCCCACCGTTCCCGAAGCGGAGGACGACGCGCCCACCGCGGAGGGCGAGGGGCTCTACCGCCTCAGCGGCGACAAGGCATTGAGGCCGAGCGAAATGAGCGACGATGGCAGCCATACCTATATGCGCTGGCCGCGCGACCGCTCGCTCCCCGCAGTCTATGCAATGAGCGACACGGGCCAGGAGATGCTGGTGAACGGAATGATGCGCGAGGACGATCTGTTCGTCGTGGACAGCGTCCACAAGAGGCTGGTCTTCCGGATCGACGACCGCGTCGCCCGCGCGACCCGGCAGAAGCCGAAGCGCCGCTGATGGCGAGCCGGACACCGCCTCTCGATCCCCGGATCGCTACCCCGCCGGCTCCTCCGGAGGAAGCCGCCGAATCCGGAATCCGTCCGGTGGTCGCTCTCCCGCGCAGGGGCTTGCCGACGGCGGCCATCGTCGCCGCCATCGCCGTGGCCGCGATTGTCCTGTTCATCATCCTCGATTCGAGGCGTCGCTCGCAGGCGCAGCCGGTGGAGGTTTCGGGGCCGGGCCTCGTCACTCCGCCGCCGCCGGCCCTCTTCATCCCGTCGGCCCCGCCGCCAGTGACTCCGGTGGTCGTCGCGGCGCCCGCGCCCGCGGCCGCCGAACGGGCGCCCCAGCCCCGTCCTCCCATCTACACGCCGCCGCCGCCGCCCGAGATACGCTACATCCCGCAGCCGATGCAGACCGGTTACACGCCGCCGCCGCCGCCGCCGCCGCCTCAGCGCACGTCCAACAGCCCCACGCTCGTCATCGACACGTCGGTCGCACCTGCCGCCGGGCAGGCGTCGGACGGCCCCGGTCCCGGGGGCGGCGACAGGTCCGCCTTCGGGGGCAATGCGAGCTCGACCCAGCCCGTCGGGAGGGTGCGCTCGGGCGTGTTCGCGAACCGGTCGACTACGGTCGTCCACGGCGCCCTAATCCCGGCCGTGCTCGAGACGGCCTTCAATTCGCGGCGCCCCGGCTTTGCCCGGGCCATCGTCTCGCGCGACGTGCGCGGCTTCGACGGCACTCGAGTGCTGATCCCCCGGGGCAGCCGGCTCACGGGCGAATATCGGTCCGACATTGCTCCCGGCCAGAAAAGAGCGCTGATCAACTGGACCCGGCTGATCCGGCCGGACGGCGTCACGATCGCGCTCGCCTCGCCGGCCGCGGACACGCTCGGCCGCGGCGGCGTCCGAGGCGATTACAACAGCCACTTCTTCCAGCGCTTCAGCACGGCCATCCTCCAGTCCGCCCTGGACGTCGGAGTGAATGTCGCGAGCCGGGCGGCGGCGGGCAACGTCGTCGTCGCCCTGCCGGGATCGACCCAGAACGTCTCCCGGGGACTTCTCGACTCGGCGCGGATCCTCCCGACGCTGACGGTGCCCGCGGGAACCAGCATCAGCGTCTTCGTCGCCCGCGACCTCGACTTCAGCGCCGCCGAGCGACGGCGGTGAGCGGAGCGGCCGCGGAATCGGCCGGCGGCGAGGCCGGCGTATATCTTCGCTCCTACCTCGCCCCACTCACGGGGATGCTGGCCCGTCCGGACGTCACCGACATCTACGTCAACCGTCCGAAGGAGATCTGGGTCGAGACCACCGGCGGCGGAATCGAGCGGCACGACGCTCCGGCGCTCGACGAGGCGACGCTCGCCCGCCTGGCCCGCCAGATCGCGGCCTTGTCGCACCAGGGGATCAGCCGGGAGCATCCGCTCCTTTCGGCAAGCCTTCCGGACGGCGCCCGCATCCAGATCGTCGCTCCGCCCGCCACCCGCGGCCCGCTCGCGCTCGCGATCCGGAAGCATGTCTCGCCGGAGCTCACCTTGTCGGATTACGTGGCCACGGGCGCGTTCAGCGAGACCAAGGCGAGGGAAGGGTTCGAGCGCTCGGAGGGCGACCGCGAACTCGCCGCGCTGCTCGCCGCCGGCGACCTGAGCGGGATGCTTTCGGCGGCGGTGAAGGGGCGCAAGAACATCCTGGTTTCCGGCGGCACCTCCACTGGCAAGACAACCTTCCTCAACGCCCTTCTTCGGGAAGTGCCGCCCGAGGAGCGGCTGATCCTCATCGAGGACACGCCCGAACTCTACGTCAGGAACGAGAATTACGTCGGTCTCGTCGCGGCTCGAAGCGCGCTCGGGGAGGCGCAGATCGAGACGGACGATCTCGTCGGAGCGTCGCTTCGGATGCGGCCCGACCGGATCATCCTGGGGGAGCTCCGAGGCCGGGAGGCCTATTCCTTCCTGCGCGCCGTGAACACCGGCCATCCGGGCTCGATGACGACGGTCCATGCCGACAATCCCGAGCGCGCCGTCGAGCAGATCGTCCTTCTCGTCCTCCAGGGCGGAACCCAGCTCAGCCGCGACGACGTCCGCCATTATGTCAGCCGCACCATCGACGTCTTCGTTCAGCTGACCCGGGCAGGAGGCCGCCGCCGGATCGCGGAAGTCGTGCTTCGCGACTGATCGAAGCCGATCGAGTTGCGGTTGCAAATCGCGACCTGCCGATTAAAATCGAAGCCATGAAAAAGCTTGCTGCAGCGCTCGTCGCCTTCGCCTTGGCGGTTCCGGCCGTCTCCGCCGCCCAGGATATCGCACCGCCCGTGAAGCGTAAGCCCGCGGCCACGTCCACGGCCCCGGTTGCGGCGCCCGCCGCTGCGCCGGCGACTCCGGCCGCGCCGCGACAGGCCGGCCGGCCGGCGAACGCCAGCGACACCCATCCCGCCCTCGTGGCCGCCGCCGCTCAGGACGGCGGCGATCCTTCGCTCGACGCGAGCCTGGTAAGGGTGATGAGCCGCCTGGTGGCGGCGGGACGCTGCGGCGAAGCGGCGGGCCTGGCCTCGCGCGACGGCCGCAAGGAGCTTGCCTCCCGCGCGCAGCAGCTCTGCAAATAAGCCTACGCGTCATGCGCGCGCGTCCGGAGGCTCTCGAACCTTCCTCGGACACAATTGACACATCAAATCGCCCGAAGCGACATACGGCGGAGACGCGGCCGCGGCAGATCACGCTCACGCTTCGGCACACGACGGCGCTCCGTCCGGAGCGGCGGCGCAAAAATGGAAACAGACGACAATCGTATCTCAGGGGGTCCGTACTCATGAAAAAGTTCGCTTTGAAAGCTTCCGTCGCGGCGCTGATGTCGCTTCCGCTCGCCGCTCCGGCCTTCGCCCAGGATGTCTCCGTCAACGGCAACATCCTCTTCACCACGCCTGACCTGAGCACCTACACCCGCGACGTCCGGCTCTCCGACAACAAGGGCGGCCTCCGCTTCATCGGCGCGCCGACCATCTCGGGTACGCCGGACGGCGCCGCGATCCAGTTCTGGGGCAACCAGAACCCCCATTTCCCCGGCCAGGCGTTCATCGATTCCGGAGCGCACAACAATGCCGCCATCATCCTTCGCACCACCGGCGCGGGCGGCGAGATCTCGGAGCGGTTCCGGGTGAACGCGCTCGGCAATGTCGGCATCGGCACCAGCGCGCCCACGCAGCGGCTCGAAGTCGTCGGCAACATCAAGATCAACAACCCTGCCAACGGCATCATCTTCGGCGACGGATCGGTCCTGAAGACGGCCGGCGGAGTCTCCGGCGGCGCGCTCGCCGGCAACAACAACTGGACCGGCACGAATACGTTCAGCCAGGGCATCTCGGCGAACAACGCCCGGGTCGCCAACGTGGGTAACCCGGTCAATGCGGGCGACGCGGTCAACAAGGCCTACACCGACGCCAATTTCGTCAAGTTCGTGCCGGGCGCGGAGCAGCTCTCGGTCGGCGACGCCAACGGCACGGCGCCGATGATCAACCTGCGCGGCGGATCGACCTGCTGCTCGGGCCCCGGCGGCCACACCCCGGCCTGGTTCAAGGTCTTCCAGAACGGCAGCTTCGTCGCCACCGGCAATCTCGGGATCGGCGTATCGCCGATGCAGGGCAAGGGCTACCGCACCTCCTGGGACAGCTACAAGGGCGCCTTCCGCTCCGGCTATGCCGACAATGAATGGGACGACGCCTATGTCGGCTTCTTCTCCTGGGCCGGAGGCTCGAACTCGACCGCCGAAGGGCTGTACGCCTTCGCCTTCGGCGACACCAACTTCGCCCGCTCGACCTCCTCCATCGCCTTCGGCAGCGGCAACGAGGTGAAGGGCGCGGCGGGCTTCTCCGCCGGCGCCGGCAACCGGGTCTGCGACACCTACGGAGTCGCCTTCGGCAACAAGGCGATCTCGGGCGGACCGCTGATCAACGGCAAGTGCGATCCCGACACGTTCAACATCCGCGGCCTCGCCGCCGTCGCCATCGGCTACAACGTCACCGCCGACCAGGACCATACGACGGCGTTGGGCAAGTTCGCGAGCAACAACGGGTTCAGCGGCACGTTCATCTGGTCCGATGGTGCGCCCCAGCAGTCGGCCGACACCTTCCGCAACACCGCGAACAACGAGTTCGCGGCCCGCGCCACCGGCGGCTTCCGCTTCCGCACCAACCTCGGCGGAACCACGGGCTGCAACCTGCCCGCCGGTTCGGGCGTGTTCAACTGCACGTCGAGCCGCGCCACCAAGATGAACTTCGCCACGGTCAGCGGCGCCGACGTCCTTGCCAAGGTCCGGGCTCTGCCGATCACGACCTGGAACTACATCAGCGAGGGCGACAAGGTCCGGCACCTCGGGCCGATGGCCGAGGATTTCCACGCCGCCTTCGGCCTTGGCGACAGCAACAAGGCGATCGGCGTGCAGGATCTGGCGAGCGTCAGCCTTGCGGGAGTGAAGGCGCTCGAGGAGCGCACGGCCGAGCTTCAGGGCAAGACCGCGGAGGTAGAGCGGCTGCGCGGCGAGGTCGCGGCTCTTCGCAGCGCCAACGCCGCCCTCGAGGATCGTCTCACCGCGATCGAGCAGAGCCTGAAGCAGAAGTAAGCGTTCCCAGGCTTCAGGCGCGCGTCCGCGGGAAGGCTCCCGCGGACGCGTCGCCGTCAGAAATCGACGTGGAGGCGGGTGGCGAAGGCGTCGCCCGCCGTCCGC
>DASVTA010000371.1:0-1531 GCA_036387815.1 Allosphingosinicella sp. | reverse complement strand
TGCGTCACCGACGATTTCGCGGCCGCGCTCGCCGCCGCCGGGCCGAGCAATCCTGCCAGCGAATTTATCGGCGAGCTCGACCCGCCGGATTCCGGCCCGCCGGTCGGGCTCTACGCTCTCAAATCATATGATCAGTTCTTCCAGCCGCTGGGGGGCGACGACGGTCAGTGAGTCCGGGTCGCGGCGGACGATGCCGCGGCGCTCCAGCGCGCTCACCGCCCGCGACGCCGTCTCCCGGGTCGTCGAGACCCGGACCGCAAGCTCGGAAAGGACGGGCGCCGGACGGATGACGAGGCCGGGCGAGGCGCGCGCCAGCCGGAGGATCTCGGCATGGACCCGGCCGGCCGCGGAAACCGCCGCCCGCTCGTAGATCCGGGAGGTGGCCCGCCTCAGCTGGCGAAGCAGAAGCCGCGACAAGGCGAGCCCGATCGAGCCGTAGGTCTCGGCCAGGGCCACCAGGTCGCGGCTCTTGAGGATGAAGCTTCGCGCCGCCTCGACGGCGACGATCTCGGCCTCCTCCGGCGCCGGATCCAGCTCGCCAAGGGCGCCGAACAGATCGCCGGGGCGGTATTCGCAAAGGAGCACCACCTGCCCCTCCACGCTGTACAGCAAGGCGTGGGCCCTGCCCTGGGTGAGCAGATAGGCGGCCGCCGCCTTCTCGCCCTGCCGCACGATCGGCGAATGCGGCGCGAAGGCGCGCACCGTCCCGCGCGCGAAGATATGGCCGGCGACCTCCTCGCCGCAGGCGAAGGTGTCGCGGATGAAGGCGCGAACGTCCTGCTCCGGAGGGAGCCTGTTTTTGTCGTCGGCGGCCACGATACGCCAGAAGTACAGAGGCGGAAGCGCTTGGCAAGCGCCGGAGCCGTGCTATCGAGGCCGGGTGATCCGCACCGGCCTCCTAGGCGGCTCGTTCAACCCCGCCCATCGCGGCCACCGGCGGGTGAGCGCCGCCGCGATCCGGGCGCTCGGCCTCGACGAATTGTGGTGGCTGGTCTCCCCGGGCAACCCGCTGAAGCCGGTGGAAGGAATGGCGCCGCTCACCGCGCGCCTCGCCTCCGCCCGGCGCCTCGCCCGGGGCCTGCCCATCCGGGCCACCGCCATCGAGGCGGAGCTCGGCACCCGCTACACGGTCGACACCCTCGCCGCGCTCCTCCCCGCCTACCCCGGCCGCCGCTTCATCTGGCTGATGGGCGAGGACAATCTGGCGCAATTCCACCTCTGGCGGCACTGGCGCAAGATCGCGCGCACGGTTCCGATTGCGGTCGTTTCGCGTCCGGGATATGATGGCGCCGCCCACGCGGCTCGCGCGATGGGCTGGCTGCGGCGCTTCGTCCAACCCGCGGACCAGGCTCGGCACTGGACGGAGTGGAGAACGCCGGCGCTCGTGCTCTTGAGATTGCCGCTCGATCCGACCTCCGCCACAGGCATTCGTGCCGCCGATCCCAACTGGCACCAATCGGAAGCTTATTCGTTCAACCCCCGGGCCCTGCGCGACGGCGTAACGCGGCGGCTCGTGACTTGAGGAGGCCGT
>DASVTA010000370.1:0-3640 GCA_036387815.1 Allosphingosinicella sp. | reverse complement strand
GCTGCTCGACGAGGCGCCGAACCTCGTCGACGCGCCGCTGATCGGCCGGTCGCGCAAGATCGAGGATGCGCGCGGCCGCTACATCCATTTCGCCAAGTCCACCTTCCCGGAGGAGCTGAGGCTCGACGGGCTCAAGATCGTCGTCGATTGCGCGAACGGCGCCGCCTATCAGGTCGCGCCTTCCGCCTTGTGGGAGCTGGGCGCGGACGTGGTGGCGATGGGGGTCAGTCCCAACGGCCTCAACATCAACGACGGCTGCGGCTCGACGGCGCCGGCCGCGCTTCAGGCGCGGGTGGTGGAGGAGGGCGCCCACATTGGAATCGCCCTGGACGGCGACGCCGACCGGCTGATCATCGTCGACGAACAGGGCCGGATCGTGGACGGCGATCAGCTGATGGCGCTGATCGCGATCTTCTTCGCCAGGCGCGGACTGCTCGAAGGGGACGGGGTGGTCGCGACGGTGATGTCCAACCTGGGCCTGGAGCGGTTCCTGGCGACCAACGGCCTCGAGCTGGTGCGCACCCAGGTCGGCGACCGCTACGTGCTCGAAGCGATGCGCGAGCGGGGCTTCAACGTCGGCGGAGAGCAGTCCGGGCACATCATCCTGTCGGATTATTCGACGACCGGGGACGGCCTCATCGCCGCCCTCCAGGTGCTCGCCTGCCTGGTCGAGGACGGCCGCCCGGCGAGCGAGCTTCTCCACCAGTTCGATCCGCTCCCCCAGATCCTCAAGAACGTCCGCTTCGGCGGCGGCGCCCCGCTCGAGAGCGCGGGCGTCAAATCGGCGATCGCTTCGGCGGAGCAGCGCCTCGAGGGCGTGGGGCGCCTCGTCATCCGCAAGTCGGGCACCGAGCCGCTCATCCGGGTCATGGCCGAGGGGGAGGACGAGGCGATGGTCGAGGAAGTGGTCGACAGCATCTGCGAGGCGGTGAAGGCGGCATGATGCCGTCCCCTCGTCTTTGCGAGGAGCGGAGCGACGAAGCAATCCAGTGCCGCGCCCGTGTCGGACACCGCACTGGATTGCTTCGCTACGCTCGCAATGACGGGGAGGGGTGACGATGCTCGAACTGAGACCCGATTGCGAGCGTTGCGGGCGCGACCTGCCGCCGGGGAGCCCGGACGCCCGCATCTGCACGTTCGAATGCACCTTCTGCGCGCAATGCGTGGAAGGCCCGCTCGCCGGCGTCTGTCCCAATTGCGGCGGCAATTTCGAACCGCGGCCGATCCGGCCGGCGGACAGGCTCGGCGGGTTTCCGCCCTCGGCGGTTCGCAAAGGGCCGAAATGAAGCCGCCACGCGTCCTCATCATCGCCGGCTCCGACAGCGGCGGCGGCGCCGGCATCCAGGCTGACATCAAGACGGTGACCATGCTCGGCGGCTTCGCAACGACCGCGATCACCGCCATCACGGCCCAGAACACGCTCGGCGTCACCGGCGTGCTGCCCATTCCCCCGGAGATGGTGATCGCCCAGATCGACGCGGTGGTCTCGGACATCGGGGTCGACGCGGTGAAGATCGGGATGATCGGCTCGGCGGAAACGGCGGAGGCCGTCGCCGAGCGGCTGGAGCGGCTGGCGGTGCCGATCGTCTTCGATCCGGTGATGGTCGCGACCAGCGGCTCCGGGCTGGCCGACGCCGCCACGATCGCCGCCTTCGCCCGGCTGATGCGGATCGCCTCCGTCGTCACGCCCAATCTCCCGGAGCTGGAGGCGCTCGGCGGCGAGGCCGCGGTGCTCGCTTATGGTTGCCACCTTCTCGCGAAGGGGGGGCATGCCGAGGGGGCGGAAGTGGTCGATGCGCTTGTTTCCCCCGCCGGATCGCGGCGCGAACTGCGCGGCGCGAGGATCGAGACGACGGACACGCACGGCACCGGCTGCACCCTGGCGAGCGCTCTGGCCTGCGGGCTGGGCGGGGGCCTGACCGTCCAGAAAGCCTTCGAGCAGGCGGTGCGCTTCGTCCGGATCGCGATCCTGGAGGCGCCCGGCTTCGGGCAGGGAAGCGGACCTCTGGGCCATCAAGACGTCACCGACTTCCGCTGGGACGATCTCGATCCCCAAGACGCGCCGGCGCGCCGCGAGGATATCGGCGGCATGAACCTCAACCAGGTGACCTTGCCGGCGCGGGATTACGACGCCTCCGTCGGCTTCTACCGCCGGCTCGGGCTTCGGCAGATCGTCGACTCGCAAGGGCGCTACGCCCGCTTCGAATGTCCCGGCGGAGCAACGCTATCGATCCACGTCGAGCCGGACCGGCAGGCGGGGGACTGCGTCGTCTATCTCGAGAGCGCAGAGCTGGACGCCTGGGTGGAGCGGCTTCGGGCGGCCGGGGTCGCATTCGAGACTGCACCGCAGGACCAGAGCTGGGGCTGGCGCGAGGCCCGTCTGCGCGACCCGGCGGGAAACCGCCTCTGCCTCTACCGCGCCGGCGAATACCGCCGCTTCCCGCCCTGGCGGTTGGATTAGAGGGAGGGTGAGCGGCTGGCGACCCCGCCGTCATCCCGGCGAAAGCCGGGATCCCGGGGAGACCCGCCGAGCCTTTTGCGTCCCGAGGTCCCGGCTTTCGCCGGGATGACGGGCCTGATCCACAGAATTTCTCCGTCCGCCTCTGGCGGTTGGACGCCAACGCCTTTAGCCTCCCCGCCAATGCCCAGGCCCTGCTTCAAGCTCGAGAAAGTCCATCCCGATCCCGTCGCCGGAGTCGACGAGGCCGGGTGCGCGCCGCTGGCCGGGCCGGTGGTCGCCGCGGCGGTGATCCTCGACCGGGAGAAATTCCCGCGCGGGATCGACGATTCGAAGGCCTTGCCGGCGGCCACGCGCGAGGCGATCTGCGCCAGGCTCTACAAGGTGGCCCGGGTCGGGGTCGGGATCGCCACCGTCGAGGAAATCGACCGGATCAACATCTATTGGGCCCGGATGCTGGCGATGACGCGAGCGGTGGATGCACTGGGCGTCGATCCCGCGATGGTCATGGTCGACGGGAATCGCTGCCCGAAATGGGAGCGGCCGTCGGTCTGGGTCATCGCCGGCGACACGAAATGCCGTTCCATCGCCGCCGCCTCGATCGTCGCCAAGGTCACCCGCGACCGGATCATGAGCGACTATGCCAAAGAGCATCCCGGCTACGGCTGGGAAACCAACAAGGGATACGGCACCCCAGAACATTTTCGCGGCCTCGACGCGCTCGGGCCGACGCCCCTCCACCGCCGAAGCTTCGCCCCGGTGCGGCACTACCTCGCCATCCGCGACGGGACGTCGGTGGTGGGCTCCCAGCAGCTGATCGACCTCTAGAGCCGGCCTCAGAACTCGCCCACGATCAGCAAGCCGTCCGGGTCCGGCGCTCCGCCCGTGCAAGCGGCCGGCAGCGGCTGAAGAAGGCCCTCGCCGCTAAAGTTGGTCCAGGCGCCGCCGCCTCCCATCCGCACCTGATCGCCGACCCGCAGCGGCCGGCCCGTGCCGCCGCCGACGACCGGGACGCCGTCCGGCCCGAGCGACAGCCGCGCATTGGAGGGCCACAAAATGAGCGAGTCCGCGATCGTGAGGCAGCCGTTCTTCACTTCCAGCCTGCCGGTGACCAGAGCTTCCCCCGTCCAGCCCGGGAACCTGAATTGCGGGAAGTGCTTCACGGGACCGGCGCTCTGCGGT
>DASVTA010000369.1:0-5272 GCA_036387815.1 Allosphingosinicella sp. | reverse complement strand
GGCTCTCCGCGATCCGGCTCGCCTTCAGCTGAAGGGCCGCGGCGGCGGGCGGAGGGAACAGCTCGCCGGTCGTCTCCTCCCAGAGCGCCAGCCACCGGCCGAAGCGTTCCGGGGTCATCGCCGCCTTATGCCTGAGGTGCGCGGGGAGGGGCCGGCCCTTGTAGCGGCCGCTGGTCAGCATGATCGAGGACCAGAAAGCCTGGAGGCGGTCGAGATGCTCGGGCCAATCGTCCACCGCGGCGTTGAAGACGGGGCCGAGCAAAGGGTCGCGCCGCACCTTCGCGTAGAAGCGCCCGACCAGCCGGCCGAGCGCTTCTTCGGTGATGAAGTCCTGAGCGGTCACGCCGCCTGCTTCCATAGGGGCTGAAGCTCGACATGGGGCGGGCATGGCGCGACCTTCCCCGGCTCGAGGCCGGCGAGCTCGTCGGCGAAGCCGTGGTTGACGTCGCGGTGGTGGGCCTCGTCCGCCCGCACCACCAGCACCACGTCGCGCAAGGTCGAGTCCTCGGGAAGGCCCCAGTAGCGCTTCGCGATCGCCGGAGCGGGGACGTTGGCGGAGCGGCCTTCGTCTATCTCCTGCAGATAGTTCGTGTAGCTGATCACCGCCTCCTCCTCGAAATAGCCGACGACCCGGTGGGCGGTCCGGGCGGAGACGAGATAGAGGGCGAAGAAGGCGAGGTAGAAGACCCACTGCACCGCGATGATCACGAACCGCTCGAACAGGGTCGGCTTGCTGATCTCGATGAACGTCATGAGGTGCATGCGCTCATTCTCCGCCTCGTCCATCAGGGTGCGGATCCAGCCCCGGTCGTCGCGCATTCGGCGAAGGCAGTTGAGGTGGTTGATGGTGGCTCCGACCATGCCCGGCACCGCCGCCACGGTTTCGAGAACGACGGCGCGGTGGCCGTAGCGCTTGGCGAAGAAGGTGTCGGCGCAAAAGCGGAGCATCTTGGTGAAGCCGAAGGCCACCCGGTCGGAGAGGCCGCTTGGGGCGTGATGTACGTCGAGGTCGATGAGCGGGGCGTCCATTGCAGTTTCCTTCGTCTTGATGCCCGCCGTTCTAGGAGCGCGCGCCGGTTGCTCCCATTCAGGAGATACCCTTAGGTACATTCCCGTAGCTCGACCGGCGGCGGCGCCCGGCTAAGGGAGGAAAGTGGACCTGAAATCTGCCTCTTTGCTTCCGTTCGTGAAACGGCGAACCGCGGCGGCGCTCGCCTTCGCTATCCTGGGCGTCGGAGCGGGGCTCCTGGCGCGGCAGGCGCTGGGGCGGGAGGACGATCTGCTTTTCATCCCGGCGGTCGTCGGCGCCGCCGCTCTCGGCGGCCTCTGGCCGGGGCTGCTGGCGGCGGCCCTGGGCGCTTCCGCCGGACTCCTCCTTTCCGGCTTCGGACTGGAGCCGGCAACGAGCGCGGGCCTTTTGTTCGCCATCGGCGTCGCGCTTTCGGTAGGGGGCGAATGGTTCCAGAGGTCTGGCGAGCGCGCCGCCTCGGCGCACGCCGAGCTCGGCGACCGCGAGGCGCACCTGCGGTCCATCCTCGACACCATTCCCGACGCCATGATCGTGATCGACGAGAGGGGCCTCATCCGAAGCTTCAGCCCGGCGGCGGAGCGGCTGTTCGGATGGACGGCGGCCGAGGCCGTGGGCCGCAACGTCAGCATCCTCATGCCCTCTCCCCACCGCGAGGCGCATGACGGCTATCTCGACCGCTATTACCGCACGGGTGAGCGGCGCATCATCGGCATCGGCCGGGTGGTGGTCGGAGAGCGGCGCGACGGCTCGACCTTTCCGATGGAGCTGGCGGTCGGCGAGGTGAAGGGCCGCGACGACCGCTATTTCACCGGCTTCGTCCGCGACCTGACGGAGCGGCAGGAAGCGGAAAGCCGGCTTCAGGAGCTGCAGGCGGAACTCGTCCATGTCTCGCGGCTGACCGCGCTCGGCGAGATGGCCTCCGCTCTCGCGCACGAGCTCAATCAGCCGCTGTCGGCCATCTCGAATTACGTCACCGGCTCCCGCACCTTGCTTGCCCGTTCCGGCGGGGGCGGCGGCAAGGTCGACGATGCCCTGGAACGTGCCGCCGAGCAGGCATTGCGCGCGGGACAGATCATCCGCCGCCTCCGCGATTTCGTGGCTCGCGGCGAGACGGAAAGGCGGATCGAGAGCCTGCCGAGGCTGCTCCAGGACGCCGGGGCCCTGGCGCTGGTCGGGGCCCGGGAGCATGGCATCGACGTCCGCTTCGCGATAGACTCCGAAGCCGGAATGGTCCTGGCCGACAAGGTGCAGGTGCAGCAGGTCGTGCTCAACCTTATCCGCAACGCGATGGATGCGATGGAAGAGTCGCCGCGGCGCGAGCTTCGAATCGCGGCGCGCGCCGTCGAGGGAGGGATGGCGGAGGTGAGCGTCGCCGACACCGGCCCCGGGATCAGCGACGAGGTCGCCGGACAGCTGTTCCAGCCGTTCGTCACGACGAAGGCCGATGGGATGGGAATCGGGCTCTCGATCTCACGCACCATCATCGAATCGCACGGCGGCCGGCTGTGGGCGGAGCCGGCGCCGGGCGGCGGCACCATATTCCACTTCACGTTGAGGATGGTCGACAGGGAGGCTGAGGCCGGTGATGAATGAAGGAACGGTCCATGTGGTCGACGACGACGAGGCGATGCGCCACTCGCTGGCGTTCCTGCTCGAGACGGCGGGGCACGAGGTGCGGACCTATGCCTCTGCGATCGAGTTCCTGGAAGCCGTGCCCGGCATGGAGCGCGGCTGCATCGTCACCGACGTCCGGATGCCGGGGCTTTCGGGGCTCGAGCTGGTGGAGCGGCTTCATGAGATGGGCGTCACCGACCCGGTGATAGTCATCACCGGCCATGGCGACGTGCCGCTCGCCGTGCACGCCATGAAGGCGGGAGTGAGCGACTTCATCGAGAAACCCTTCGCGGAAGAAGCCCTGCTCTCCTCTATCCGCGCCGCGCTTGCGAAGGGAAGCGGCACCCGGGCCGAAGAAGAGGGACGGCGGCTCATCCTCGAGCGGATCGAGGCGCTGTCGGAGCGCGAGCGGCAGGTTCTCGACGGACTGGTCGAGGGCAAGCCGAACAAGATCATCGCCTTCGACCTCGGGATCAGCGCGCGGACGGTCGAAATCTACCGGGCGAACCTGATGACGAAGATGCAGGCGGGCAGCCTGTCGGAGCTCGTCCGCATGGTGCTTCTGGCGGGACGCTCCGCCTAAGGGAAATTCCTTAGGTACAACATCTGAATGTCGCCGATCGGGCGCCGCTTTTATCCTCCATCTCATCATTCAGGAGGACACAATGCGCCATCAAGATCTTCGCTCGGACACGCGCAACGTCGCCGCCGTATGGCCGGACGTGCAGGCGGCGCTCGCCGCTTCCAATGCCGCCCCCGCCGCGGAGGCCGCTTTGCCTGCTTCGGCCATGCCGGACCTTCCAGCCGGCGCGGCCCGCCTGGTGGTCTGCGCCTATGCCGGGCTGATTGGCGTCCTGTTCGCCTTCTTCGCCGGCTCGCCGCTTGCGACCTTCTGCCTCGTCATCTGCGGCTTCTTCGTCGGCATGTTCTTCGCGGTGGCCAGGACGTTCCTGGCCGTGGAGGCGGATCCGGCGCGCAAGCCGACGATGGACCGCTTCCTGCGCGACGGCATCGACACCCTGACGGGACGCTGCGGCGGCCGGGACGCGCTGGTGCAGATGCTGATAGTGCCGCTGCTGCTGATGCTGGGCCTCGGGGGGATGGGTGTCGCCGGAATGATCTATCTGGGCTGAACCCAAGGGCAGCCGGGCGGCTTCACCGCGACACGTCCCTTGACGGTCGGAGCCCCCGGCCCCTATGTGCGCGCCGCACCTTGAAGGCGCAGTGGCGATCGTAGCTCAGTTGGTTAGAGCACCGGTTTGTGGTACCGGGGGTCGCGGGTTCAAGCCCCGTCGATCGCCCCACCGCGCCTGACCAGATTCAGGACGTTTTCATGCAAGCCCCGTGGGATTATCCCGATTTCGACGATCATGAGATCGTCCACTTCGTCGCGGACCGCGCCAGTGGCCTTCGCGCCGTCATCGCCGTCCATTCGACCCATCTGGGTCCCGCCGGCGGCGGAGTCCGCTTCTGGCACTATCCCGAGGCCGGGGACGCGGTCCGCGACGCCCTTCGCCTGTCGCGTGGGATGAGCTTCAAGAACGCCATGGCCGGCCTGCCGCTCGGCGGGGGCAAGGCCGTGATCCTGGCGGACGAGAACCGCACCAAGACTCCCGAGATGCTGGCCGCCTACGGCCGTGAGGTCGAAGCCCTTGGCGGCCGCTACGTTACGGCCGAGGACGTCGGGATGAGCGTCGCCGACATGGTCACCCTGTCCAGCCGGACCCGCCACGTCGCCGGGCTTCCGGTCGCTGAAGGCTCCGTCGGCGGAGATCCCGGCCCGCACACGAGCTACGGCGTCTTTCTGGGCGTGAAGGCCGCCGTTCGGCGGGCATTGGGCAGGGACAGCCTGGCCGGAGTCCGGATCGCTCTCCAGGGCGCCGGCAGCGTCGCCTCGGGCCTGGCCCGGCGCGCCGCCGCGGAAGGCGCCCGAATCGTTCTTACAGACCTCGATCGGAGCCGCGCCCACGCCCTCGCCGCCGAAGTCGGGGGCGAGGTAGTCGAGCCCGAAGCGATCATGACGCTGGAAGCGGACGTGCTCAGCCCCAATGCGCTCGGAGCGATACTGGACGAAAGCTCGATCGCCGCGCTCAGGGTTCCGGTGGTCGCCGGCGGAGCGAACAACCAGCTCGCGACCCCCGCCGACGGCCGGCGCATCCACGAGCGCGGGATCCTCTACGCTCCCGATTACGTCATCAACGCGGGCGGAATCATCAACGTCTCGACCGAATATCTCAAGGACGGCGACCAGGAGGCCGTGCGCGGGCGGATCGAGCAGATTCCGGTCCGGCTCGAGCAGATCTGGTCGGAAAGCGCGGCCACGGGCCGAAATCCGGCGGAGGTCGCCGACGCCATGGCGATGCGGCTGATCGGGCGCGGCTAGAGCAGCGGCGCCTCGCGCGCCGCTTCGCGTCCCAGCCGGTGCTCGCGGTAGAGCGTGTAGAGCCCGCTCGCGATGATGATCGCAGCTCCGATCCACGTGGTCGGGGCCGGTTCATCCGCGAAGATCAGCCAGCCGAGCAGCACTGCCAGAAGCAATTGCGTGTAATCGAACGGTACCACCACCGGCACCGGCGCGAAGCGGAGGGAGGCGGTGAGCAGCAGCTGGGCGATTCCACCGAAGCTTCC
>DASVTA010000368.1:0-4501 GCA_036387815.1 Allosphingosinicella sp. | reverse complement strand
CCGGGTCGGCCGCGGCATCGGCTCCGGCCTCGGCAAGACCGCCGGCCGCGGCCAGAAGGGCGCCAAGTCGCGCTCGGGCGTCAGCGTCTTCGGCTTCGAGGGCGGACAGATGCCGCTCCACATGCGGCTGCCGAAGCGCGGCTTCAACAACATCTTCGCCAAGGATTATGCCGAGGTGAACGTCGGCATGATCCAGAAGGCGATCGACGCCGGAACTCTTTCCGCCGACGGCACGATCGACCAGGCGGCGCTTCGCGCCGCCGGCCTGTCGCGCGGCGGCAAGGACGGCGTCCGCCTGCTGGGCAAGGGCAGCCTCACCGCGAAGCTCGCCTTCCGGGTCGCCGGAGTCTCGAAGGGCGCCCGCGAGGCGGTCGAGGCCGCCGGCGGCTCGATCGATCTGATCGAGGTCGTTCCGGCTTCCGAGAAGGCGGCCGCGAAGAAGAACAGCGTCAAGAAGCGGACCAACGGCTGACAACCGCCGCAGCGTGCTTATATACGGCACTTCCCGCTCATCCTGAGTAGGGACTGAGCCTGGCGAAGGCCCGTATCGAAGGAGCGTCCTTCGATACGCCGGTCCGACAGGCTCACCGGCTACTCAGGATGAGCGGAGCGGGGACCTTCCCAGCTTCCGCTTATCGTTTCGAGGATCGAGCACCCATGGCATCCGCAGCCGAACAGATGGCTTCCAATCTCAGCCTGGCGAATTTCGCCAAGGCCACGGATCTCAAGAAGCGCCTCTGGTTCACGCTCGGGGCGCTCATCGTGTTCCGCCTGCTGAGCTTCGTCCCGCTGCCCGGCATCGACCCAAGGGCGCTCGCCAACCTGTTCGACACGACGCGCGGCGGAGTCCTCGATTTCTTCAACATGTTCTCCGGCGGAAGCCTGGAGCGGATGAGCCTGATCGCGCTCGGCGTGATGCCCTACATCACGGCGTCCATCGTGGTTCAGCTGGCCACCTCGATGTCGCCGACTCTCGCCGCCCTCAAGAAGGAGGGCGAGAGCGGCCGCAAGAAGATCAACCAATATACGCGCTACGGCACCGTCTTCCTGTGCGCCATCCAGGGCTATTTCATCGCCGTTGGGCTGGAGGGCTGGGGCCAGCAGAGCAGCGGCTCCGCGGTCCTCGATCCGGGAATGATGTTCCGGATCACCACGGTCGTGACCCTCATCGGCGGAACCATGTTCCTGATGTGGCTGGGCGAGCAGATCACCGCGCGCGGCATCGGCAACGGCGTCTCGCTGATCATCATGGCCGGGATCGTCGCTCAGCTTCCGACGACTCTCGTCCAGGTGTTCGAGAGCGGCCGCACGGGGACGCTGTCGCCGCTCCTCATCTTCGGAGTGATCGCGGCCACCGCCATCCTCATCCTGTTCATCTGCTTCATGGAGCGGGCGCAGCGCCGGGTGCTGATCCAATATCCCAAGCGGCAGACGGCCCGCGGCCAGATGCAGGCCGAGAAGTCGCACCTCCCGCTGAAGATCAACACGGCGGGTGTGATCCCGCCGATCTTCGCCTCGTCGCTGCTGCTGATGCCGCTGACCATCGCCCAGTTCGCCGGCAACCGCGCTTCCGGGGAGAGCACCTGGGGCGACATATTGATCACCGTCACCACCGCTCTCCAGCACGGCGCTCCGCTCTACATGGCGCTCTATGCCGCGGGCATCATCTTCTTCTGCTTCTTCTACACCGCCGTCGTCTTCAACCCCGAGGAGACGGCCGAGAATCTCAAGCGCTACGGCGGCTTCATCCCGGGCATCCGGCCGGGCAAGCGCACCGAGGAATATCTCGACTACGTCCTCACGCGGATCACCGTCATCGGCGCCGCCTATTTGACGCTCATCTGCCTCGTTCCGGAATTCTTCATCGCCCGCGCCGGCATTCCCTTCTACCTGGGCGGCACATCCCTGCTCATCGTCGTCAACGTCACGATGGACACGGTCACCCAGATCCAGAGCCACCTCATCGCCCATCAATATGGCGACCTCATCAAGAAGGCGAAGCTGAAGGGCGGGCGCGGGCGATGATTTCGGCGTTCGCGGCAAGCGCTCACTCGTGAACATCATCCTTCTCGGGCCCCCGGGCGCGGGGAAGGGCACCCAGGCCGGCCGTCTGATTGCCGAGCGGGGCCTCGTCCAGCTCTCCACCGGCGACATGCTGCGCGAGGCGATCAAGGCCGGCAGCCCCGTCGGCCTCCGCGCCAAGGCGATCATGGAAGCGGGCGAGCTCGTCCCCGACGACGTCGTCAACGAGCTCATCGACAACCGGCTCGATCTGCCGGAGCGTTATTCGGGGTCCGGGTTCATCTTCGACGGCTATCCGCGCACGGAGGCGCAGGCGATCTCGCTCGACGCGTTGCTCGCGGAGCGCGGAATGAAGCTCGATCATGTCATAGAATTGCTGGTCGATGCGGACGCGCTCGTCGACCGGATCACCGGCCGCTTCTCCTGCGCCAAGTGCGGCGAAGGCTATCACGACCGTTACAAGCTGCCGAAGGTCGGCACCCTGTGCGACGTCTGCGCCTCGGAAGAGTTCAAGCGGCGTCCCGACGACAATGAGGAGACCGTCCGGACCCGCCTTGCCGAATATCGCGCGAAAACGGCGCCCATCCTCCCTTATTACGACGGCCGCGGCCTCGTCCGCCGGGTCGACGGAATGGCCGACATCAAGGAAGTCGAGCGGGCGATCGAAACGATCCTCGACGGCACGGCCTGATCCTCCCGAGGCAGGCTTGGCAGGCGTTTGACGGCGTTCCGGATCTGACGCACCATCCCACCGAACCAGGGGGACTTACAATGCGCCGTATCTTCATCGCCGCCATGCTGGCCCTCGCCGCGCCCGCCGCCGCCCAGCCGGCCGACCAGGCCGCTCGCGAGGCCGCCCAGCGCGAGGCGATGGCCAAGCTTCCGGGCATGGACGGAGTCTGGCGCGGCACGGCCTGGACGATGACCCCTGCGGGGCGCCACGACGTGATCCACACCGAGCGGATCGGCCCGTTCCTCGGCGGCACCGTGAAAGTCATCGAAGGCCGGGCCTACAATGCGGACGGCACGATCGGCTTCAACGCCTTCGGGATCGTCTCCTACGATCCGGCCAGGAAAGCCTATAATCTCCATTCCTACGCGATGGGCCATGCCGGCGACTTCCCGCTCGACGTCCGGTCGGACGGCTATGTCTGGCAGATCCCGGCAGGGCCCGGAGCGATCCTTCGCTACACCGCCACGATCAAGAACGGGAAATGGCGCGAGGTCGGGGAGCGGATCGCCGGGACGGCCAAGCCGGTGCGGATCTTCGAGATGAACCTGAAGCGCGTCGGGGATACCCGCTGGCCCGCGGGCAATCCGGTGCCGATGAAATAATCTTCGCCCGGCTGGTTGAGCCCCGTCACCTCTTCCCCATCACGCCCATGGCGCCGGTGACCATCGCCTCGATCCCCGTGGCGATCACCGTGTCCGCGTCGGGCGCCCAGAACGGGCTGTGGAGCGAAGGCAGCTTCGACGAGTCGCCTCCGGCCGCGTCCCACTTGGCCTGGGGGACGCCGCCGACCCAGAAGATCAGGCTCTCGATCTTCTCGTCGGCAAGGTGGTAGCGGCCGAAATCCTCCCCCACCATCGGCGGCGGCACGGCGCGGACGCGTTCCGCTCCGAAACGTTGCCGGAACAGCGCCGCGGTGTCGGCGCTCAGCTTCTCCGTGTTGATCGCGGCCGGAGTGAACTCGCCCTCCCTTATCGTCACCACCGGCATCTTGTCTTCGGGCACTCCGGCGGCGATGGCCTCGCCTCGGGCGATGCGCTGAATTCCGTCGAGCAGGGCCCGGCGGGTCTTCTGGCTGTAGCTTCGAACCGTGAGCAGCAACGTCGCCTGGTCCGAGATGATGTTGTGCTTGGTGCCGCTCTGGAAGCTGCCGACGGTGACCACCGCCGCGTCCTGCGGGTCGAGCTCGCGGCTGACCAGGGTCTGCAGGGTGCCGACGATCCGGCTGGCGAGGACGATCGGATCGCGCGTGTTCTGCGGCACCGCGCCGTGGCCGCCGACGCCCTTCACGGCGATGTCGACCGTGTCGACATTGGCGAAGGCCGGGCCGACGGTGATCCCGATCACTCCGGCCGGAAGCGATGCGCTGTCGTGCCAGGCCAGGGCATGGGTCGGCTTCGGGAATCGGGTGAAGAGGCCGTCGGCGAGCATCGCCCTCGCGCCCTCGCCGGTTTCCTCGGCCGGCTGGAGGATCATCACCAGCGTCCCCGACCATTGGCTCTTCATCGCCGCCAGCCGCCGCGCCGTGCCCAGCCAGCCGGTCATGTGGGTGTCGTGGCCGCAGGCGTGCATGACTCCGCTCTCGGTGCCGGCGACGCTCTTCGCCTTGATCTTGCTGGCGAAGGGAAGGCCCGTCTGCTCGACCACCGGCAACGCATCCATGTCGGCGCGCATCAGGAGCACCGGGCCCGGCCCGTTCTTCATCACCGCGACGACGCCCGTCTTGCCGACTCCCGCGGTGACCTCGAA
>DASVTA010000367.1:0-5257 GCA_036387815.1 Allosphingosinicella sp. | reverse complement strand
AGAGCGCCGAAGCCGATGCTCGCGCTCGCTGCCGTCGGCGAGCCGGGTCCGGATCCGGACATGATCGCCCGGCACCGCGCGAAGCCGGGCGGCGACCTCGGCCTGGGTCGTCGCCGCGGGCAGCTTGACCCCTTCGATCGCCACCAGCTTGCTTCGCGGCGCCACTCCCGCCCGCCGCGTCTCCTCGCCGATCGGAAGGCCAAGGTCCGTCCCGCTCGCCGAGGCCGCGCGAAGACCAAGCTCCGAATAGGGCGCGCCCCATTCGTCATCCATGACATTGTGGTAGTGGAGGCCGGCGATCGTCGCGAGCAGCGCCGCGGCGAGAGCGGCGAACCAGATCACCCGGAAAGCGCCGAGCCACCGCCCGCGCAGCGGCGGCAGCGCCTCCGGCAGCCGCGACCGCCACCGCTTCCGATCCGCCGGCGCGGAAACGTCCCCACCAACCGCCTGCTCCGCAATGCTCGCCATTCCCACCCCCCGGTAAGGCCGTGATCCTACCGGGTTTTCGGCTCAGGGGAAGTAGGCCCTTCGCGCCCGCGTCTCGACTTCCGGACCCGAACCCTACCGGCGGCAAGGAGGAGCCGAGATGGCGGATGAGCGACCGCGAAAGGCGAAAGGAAGGGGCCCCGTTGCCGGAGCCCCTCCCCTTTGCCTACGGCGCGACCGACCCTTCAGAGCCGCTCTCCCGGGCTAGAGCGTTCCAGAGCCGGTGAGGAGCCAGCTGCCGGTGCTCTTGTCATACTCCACTTCCGCCCACTGGCCGGTGGAGAGCGCCTTCAGGCCGCCGACGCTGAGCGTGAAGGCGCCGCCGCCGGTCCGCGCCACGCGGAAGCGGTGGCCGGGCCGGGCACCGGCGGTGGCGAGCGACCAGGTGCGGTTTGCCGTCAGGGTTGCCGCCGCCACTTGCGAAACCCTGTCGGTGCCGGGAGTCAGCGTCAGGTTCCCGTCGAACCCGGTTCGGTTGAGTCCCAGGACATTCCCGACCTCGTCGATGGTAGCGCCGTAGACGGTGGAAACGCCGTTCGCGGTGAAGGTCCAGGGGTCCTCGGCATGGCCGACATTGTTCAAGCCGACGATGGCGCCGTTGGGAACGCCCATGATCACGCCGCCCGCCTGGATGAAGTGCGTTCGTCCGACATAACGCCCGCTCACCTGCACTCCCCCCGCCCGGGCGCGCACCGTGCAATTCTCCAGGCGAGGCTGGTCGTAATTGCCGTTGCTGTAGGCGTAGCCCGCAGTGGCGTGGTCCAACAGGCAGTCCTTGAAGGAGACGAAGGCGACGCCCCCCTCGATCAGGAGGTTGTTGACCTGGAACACCGCCCCGGTCGGGCTGCAAACGGCGTCGTTGGTCAGCGTGCAACGGACGAACTGGACCGCATCCTTCGGGTTCATCGGCGACGTCCCGGCCCACAGATGCACGGCGGTGCCGACGATCAGGCAGTCCTCGAGCACGAAGCCCGGCCGGTTGAGCCACACGGAATAATTGGTGGTGCCGACAATGGTGGAGCGCAGGACCCAGATGCGGTCCACGTCCGTGCCGCTGTCCGCGACGATGCCGCAGCCGTAATTGTCGGTGATCCAGCAATCCTCGAGCGTCACGTCGCGGATCGCCTTGCCCGCCTCCGCCTCGAAGTCGATTCCGGCCCCGGGATTGCTGGTGATCCCCGACGTATCCCGCCCGGTCTTGCTGAACGAGCAGTTCCGGAAATTCCAGCCGCGGCCGCCGACGAAGCTCAGGCCCTGCCGACCGTTATTCTCGAACCGGCAGCTCTCGACGACCGACCTTTCGTAGGGCGACCCGTCGTCATCGGCGGCGCCGTCGACCTGGAGGCCGTCCATCGTGTGGTGGTGCGAATAGACGTTGCGCACCAGCGCCGGGCCGCTGTTGTTCCTGAGCATGATGCCGATGCCGCCGAGTTGCCAGCCGGTGTCGCCCCACTGCCCGCCCAGGCTGACGGTGTCGGCGCTGCCGTCGAGCTCCAGATCCTCGATCGTGACGCTGGCGCAGCCCTGCGCTTTGATGATCGAATCGTAGCCGGCCGCGATCTGCGGACCGAAATAGGGCAAGGGGTTGCTGGTCGGGTTTCCGCTCGTGTCGAACGTGCCGTATTTGAGGCCGCTGGCGACTCGGATGACCGCGCCGTGGCCGCGGACGATCAGCGCCCGGGTGCAGTCGGTGAATTCGAGCAGCGGCTCCGGAGAAAAGGTGCGGGAGTGCACGGCCGGATTATGCGCAATTTGCCGGCCGACGAGGTAGATGGCACCGGACGTGAACTCGACGATTCCGCCGTCCGCCGCGTTCACCGCGGCCGCGAGAGCCTGGAAGGCGCTGGTATCGTTGGTCACGCCGTCACCGGCGGCGCCATAAGCTTCGGGGCGATAGATCGTGCTGGGCATTGGAATCTCCTGTGTTGGAACCAAGCGGGAACGATGCTTGCTCCTACAAGTCAAGGAAATATCCACGTGAATAAGGATTATTCCTAGTGTCTCGCCGCAGGCTCATCCTCCCGGCCGGTCACCTTGCTTTCCAAGCCTCCCGCACCCATCTCCCACCTGCCGCGTTGACCTTCCACGCGTCCCCTTCTATCCGAAGAACAGATCTGGAACACGACCGGCCATGCTGACTCACCTTTCCGTCCGCGGCGCGCGCGAGCACAATCTCAAGAACGTCGACGTGGACATCCCGCGCGAGACTCTGACCGTCATCACCGGCCTCTCGGGATCGGGCAAATCCTCGCTCGCCTTCGACACCATCTACGCCGAGGGCCAGCGCCGCTACGTCGAGTCCTTGAGCGCCTATGCGCGCCAGTTCCTGGAGATGATGCAGAAGCCCGACGTCGACCATATCGAGGGCCTCTCCCCGGCAATCTCGATCGAGCAGAAGACGACGAGCCGAAACCCGCGCTCCACCGTCGCCACCGTCACCGAGATCTACGATTACATGCGCCTGCTCTGGGCCCGCGTCGGCGTGCCCTACAGCCCCGCCACCGGCCTGCCCATCTCCGCCCAGACGGTCAGCCAGATGGTCGACCGAGTCATGGCGCTCCCCGAGGGCACCCGCCTCTATTTGCTCGCGCCCGTCGTGCGAGGCCGCACGGGCGAGTATCGCAAGGAGCTGGCCGAGTGGCAGAAGGCCGGCTTCGCCCGGGTCCGGATCGACGGCGCGATCTACCCGATCGAGGAGGCCCCCGCCCTCGACAAGAAGTACAAGCACGACATCGAGGTGGTGGTCGACCGTTTCGCCGTGAAGGAAGGCGTCGAGACGAGGCTGGCGGAGAGCCTCGAGACGGCGCTGAAGCTTGCCGAGGGGCTGGTCTACCTGGACCCGGCCGATCCTTCTCCCCTCCCTGAAAGGGAGGGGCCGGGGGTGGGTTCCGCCGAAGGCGGCCGAAACTCCGAGCCCGAAGACGCCTCGCTGCGCTCGTCGACCCACCCTCAATCCCTCCCTTCCAGGGAGGGAGGCAAGGCCGTGCTCGGCGACAACGCCCCGCCCGGCCGGCTCGTCTTCTCCGAGAAATTCGCCTGCCCGATCTCCGGCTTCACCATCGCCGAGATCGAGCCGCGCCTCTTCTCGTTCAACGCCCCCCAGGGCGCCTGCCCCGCCTGCGACGGCCTCGGCGAGAAGCTCCTCTTCGATCCCGAGCTCGTCGTCCCCAACGAGAACCTCTCGATCAAGAAGGGCGCCATCGTCCCCTGGGCCAAGTCCAACCCGCCCAGCCCCTATTCCATGCAGGTCCTGGGCTCCCTCGCCCGCGAGTTCGGCTTCAGCCTCGAGACGCCCTGGAACGAGCTCGGCGACGAGGTCCGCCGGACCATATTGTTCGGAACCGAGGGCAAGCCCGTCACCTTGCGCTTCGTCGACGGCAAGCGCAGCTACGACGTGCGCAAGCCCTTCGAGGGCGTGATCGGAAACCTCAACCGCCGGATGCTCCAGACCGAGAGCGCCTGGATGCGCGAGGAGCTCGCCAAATATCAGTCCGCCGCCCCCTGCGAGACCTGCCTCGGCGCCCGCCTCCGCCCCGAGCCGCTCGCCGTCAAGATCGCCGGCGAGGACATAAGCATGTCCACCCGCCGCTCGGTCCGCCACGCCCTCGAATGGTTCTCCACCCTCGAGGACAAGCTGAACGGCCAGCAGAAGGAGATCGCCCGCGCCATCCTCAAGGAGATCAACGAGCGCCTCGGCTTCCTCAACAACGTGGGCCTCGACTATCTCAACCTCGACCGCACCTCCGGCACCCTGTCCGGCGGCGAGAGCCAGCGAATCCGCCTCGCCAGCCAGATCGGCTCCGGACTCTCGGGCGTGCTCTACGTCCTCGACGAGCCCTCGATCGGCCTCCACCAGCGCGACAACGACCGCTTGCTGATCACCTTGAAGCGCCTCCGCGATCTCGGCAACACCGTCATCGTCGTCGAGCATGACGAGGACGCGATCCGAACCGCCGACTATGTCATCGACATGGGCCCCGGCGCCGGCGCCCATGGCGGCGAGGTCGTCGCCCGCGGAACCCTCGAGGAAGTCCTCGCCAACGACAAGAGCCTCACCGCCGACTACCTCACCGGCCGCCGCTCCGTCGCCGTCCCCGCCGCGCGCCGCAAGGGCAACGGCAGGAAGCTCACCGTCAAGGGCGCCAGCGCCAACAACCTCAAGGACGTCACCGCCTCCATCCCGCTCGGCACCTTCACCTGCATCACCGGGGTCTCCGGCTCCGGCAAGTCGAGCTTCACCATCGACACCCTCTACGCCGGCGCCGCCCGCGCCCTGAACGGCGCCCGGGTGATCTGCGGCCCCTGCGAGAAGATCAGCGGCCTCGAATATCTCGACAAGGTGATCGACATCGACCAGTCGCCGATCGGCCGCACCCCCCGCTCCAACCCCGCCACCTACACCGGCGCCTTCACCCAGATCCGCGACTGGTTCGCCGGCCTCCCCGAGAGCCAGGCGAGAGGCTACAAGCCCGGCCGCTTCAGCTTCAACGTCAAGGGCGGCCGCTGCGAGGCCTGCAAGGGCGACGGCCTGATCAAGATCGAGATGCACTTCCTCCCCGACGTCTACGTCACCTGCGACGTCTGCCACGGCCACCGCTACAACCGCGAGACCCTGGAAGTGAAGTTCAAGGGCAAGAGCATCGCCGACGTGTTGGACATGACGGTGGAAGACGCCCACGAATTCTTCAAAGCGGTGCCGCCGATCCGCGACAAGATGGCGATGCTCGAGGAAGTCGGCCTCGGCTACATCAAGGTCGGCCAGCAGGCGACG
>DASVTA010000366.1:0-4176 GCA_036387815.1 Allosphingosinicella sp. | reverse complement strand
GCGAGACCGTACTCGACCTGTGCGCCGGCGCCGCCGGCAAGACCCTCGCCCTCGCCGCGGAAATGGGCAATTCGGGCCGCCTCCTGGCGTCCGACACGGACCGCGGCCGCCTCTCGCGCATGGACCTGCGGCTGAAGCGCGCCGGAGTGACGATCGTCGAGCCGCGATTGCTGAATCCGGGCAGGGAGCGGGAGGCGCTGGCCGACCTGGTCGACGCGCCCGACCTGATCCTTGTCGACGCGCCCTGCTCGGGCACCGGCACCTGGCGGCGCAACCCGGAGCTGCGCTGGCGCCTCGATCCGCAGAGGCTCGCTCAATATGTGAAGCTTCAAGCCTATCTGCTTGATCTGGCAGCGGAACTGGTTCGTCCTGGCGGACGTATCGTCTATGCCGTCTGCTCGCTCCTGGCCGATGAGGGGCGGGGCCAGGCGGCGGCCTTCGAAGGCCGGTCAGCCATGGTTCCGGAACTGGGTGCAATGGCGGGAGGACGAGCCGCCGGCTCGGGGCGGATTCTCACCCCGGCGCAGGATGGCACGGACGGCTTTTTCGTCGCACGGTGGCGGGCGCCATGCTAGGCTTCCGAGCGACAGGATCATGGAGACTTTGATGCGCCTCACTCCAATCGCCCTCACCGCCGCGATCGCGCTCGCGACCCTGGCCAGCGCGGGCCACAGCCAGAAGCCGGACGACCAGATCGATGCCCGCTCGGTGGCGCTCACCCAGCAGGGACAGGCGCTGGCCACTCAGGCGCGCTACCTGGAAGCGACCGACCTGCTCGAATCCGCACTGGTCCTCGATCCGCGCAACCGCGAGGCCTATATCGGCCTCGCGAAGGCCGCGCAGGGGCTGAAGCTCCCGGGCAAGGCCATCAAATTCTACTTCGAGGCACTGAAGCTCGAGCCCAACGACGTCGCGGCTCTGGCGGGGCAGGGCGAAGCGCTCGTCCAGCGCGGCGCGGTCGAGCGGGCGAAGAAGAATCTGGAGCGGATCAAGACGCTGTGCGCCAGTCCCTGCCCCCAGGCGACCCAGCTCGCCGCGGTGATCGCCAAGGGTCCGCCGGCCGAGGTCATTACCGCCCAGCGACCGCAAGCGGCCGCTCCGAAGAACTGATCCGCACCGTCATCCCGGCGAAAGCCGGGATCTCGGCGAGACCCGCCGCGACTTCTCTTCCCTGAGGTCCCGGCTTTCGCCGGGATGACGGGTTGGGTCATGCGCCCATGGCGCTCGCCACCGTCACGAATTCCTCGACCGTGAGAGTCTCGGCCCGCCGCTCGGAGTCGATGCCCACCGCGGCCAGGGCCTCCAGGGCCCCCTCCAGCCCCTTCAGGCTCTGCCTCAGCATCTTGCGCCTCTGCCCGAACGCGGCTCCGGTGAGACTCTCCAGGGTCCCGGCGCTCACCCCCTCGGGCGCCGCCTTGGGAACGATGTGCACCACCGCCGACATGACCTTGGGCGCGGGAACGAAGGCCGAGCGGTGGACCTTCATCGCGATCCGCGCCTCGCCGCGCCATTGGGCGAGCACGGCAAGCCGGCCGTAGGCGCCGGTGCCGGGACGGGCGACGATCCGCTCCGCCACCTCGAGCTGGAACATCAGGGTCAGCGACCTCCACCAGGGAGGCCAGCCGTCGCCGCCGAGCCACCGCACCAGAAGGGCGGTCCCGACATTGTAGGGAAGGTTGGCGGCGATGTGAGCCCCCGGCCCCGCCTCCGCCCTCTCGTCCACCGCCAGGGCATCTCCTTCGATCACCCTGAGCCGCCCCTCGCCGGCCTCGCGGATCTCGGCAAGGGCGGGCAGGCAGCGCCGGTCCCGCTCCACCGCCACGACCTCGGCGCCGGCGCGAAGAAGCGCCCTCGTCAGCCCCCCCGGTCCGGGACCGACCTCGTAGACGCGCTGCCCCCGAAGATCGCCGGGCACGCGCGCGATCCGATCCAGCAATTGCTCATCGAGAAGGAAGTTCTGGCCGAGCGACTTGGCTGCCCGCAGGCCGTGCCGCGCGATCACCTCGCGCAGCGGGGGCAGATGCCGAAGCGGAACCGGGCCGCCCGCTCCCCCGGAGCGACCTGCGTCACGCCGCGGGCATGACGCACCCGCTTCCGATTCGGCGTTCACGCCGCCGCCAGCCGTCCGGCGCAGGCGGCAGCCATCTTCAGCGCCGCCAGCATGGCCGTCGGCTCCGCACGGCCCTGGCCGGCGATGTCGAAGGCGGTGCCGTGATCCGGGGAGGTGCGCACGATCGGAAGGCCGAGCGTGATGTTGACGCCCTCGTCGAAATGGAGCGTCTTGAGCGGCACCAGCGCCTGATCGTGATAGAGGCACAATGCCGCGTCGTAGGTCGATCGCATCCGGGCGTGGAACATGGTGTCGGCCGCGTAGGGACCGGTCACGTCCGCATCCTCCTCCCGGAGGCGTTCGATCGCCGGGCCGACGATGTCGATCTCCTCCCGTCCGAGTGCCCCGCTCTCGCCGGCATGGGGGTTGAGGCCGGCCACCGCCAGCCGGGGCCGGGCGATTCCGAACAGGCGCCGAAGCGCCCGGATCGTCGTTCGTCCGCGCTGGACGATCAGCTCCACGGTGAGCAGGGCCGGGACGTCGCGAAGCGCGACATGGGTCGTCACCGGGACGGTGCGGAGCGTCGGCCCGGCGAGCATCATCGCGGCCATGTCGGCGGCGATGCCGCAGCGCTCGGCGATGAATTCCGTCTGTCCGGGATGCGTGAAGCCGATCGCATAGAGCTGCGACTTCGAGACCGGCCCGGTCACGAGGGCCGAGCTTGCCCCAGACCGGGTCAGTCCGACCGCGAGCTCCAGAGCATCGAGCGAATTACGCGCGCCTTCCAGCGTGGGCTGGCCGGGGCGGGTCTCGCCGGCCGCCTCGATGCGGATGACCGGAAGCGATTCCCCGAAGCAGGAAGCGGCTTCGTCGGGCCCGGCGACTACCTGCAGCGGACCTCCCCAGACGGCGCGCAAGGCCTCAGGCGCTCCAACGGCGAAGAAGGGAGGCAGAGTCTCCGTGGCCCGCCGCTCCCAGGCCTTGGCGGTGATTTCCGGCCCGATGCCGGCCGGATCCCCGAGCGCCACGGCAAGCGGCTGGATCACGATCGGAATCTAGCGATAGTCGACCACCGCATCGCGCCTGAGATCCCGGAGGAAGCGCCGCGCGCGCAGATTGACCCGGTTCTCGGCGAGCTGGTTGTAGACCTGCTCGAAGCTGACGCTCCCGGCTGGATCGGGGTCGTCGCGGCCGCACAGCACCAGGACGCTGAGCCGGTCGCCGGCCGAACTGAAGGGCGCGGTGGCCTGGCCGATGCCGAGCGAAAGGAGCAAGGGCTGCATCGGCGCCGGCAGATCGCGTACCCGGATCTGATCGTTCGACACGACTTCCGCTCCGAGCGGAATGGCAGCGGCTTCGGCGCCGCCGCACCCGCCCATCGCCTGGGTGGCGCGGATCAGGGTCTGGGCCCTCTCCTCGATCTGGGCGCGGCTGAGGCCCGTCTGAACCGGAAGGGTCATCTGCTTGAGGCTGAGGACGGCATCGCGCGGATCGGCGGTCAGCACCTGTCGAGTGTCGGCCACCTGGATGATCGAGAAGCCGCCCGGGATGGCGATCGGGTCGCTGACGCTTCCGACCGGCATCGACTGGACGGCGCCGCCCAGAGCATCGGGAAGCTGGGCCGCTCGCACCCAACCCAGATCGCCGCCGACCGCCGCGGTCGACGCTTCGGAGAATTGCCGAGCGTAAGCGAGGAACGGCGCTCCGCCGCGCAGCTGCTGCACGATCCGGGCGGCGTTGGCGCGCACTTCGGCGGCGGTTTCCGGAGTGGCGGAGAGGAAAATCTCCGACACCTTGAACTCCTGGGTGCCCTTTGCGGCGTTGAGCCGGTCGATGACCGCCCGCACTTCCTCTTCGCTGACGTTGACGTAGGGCTCGATCTTGCTGTTCTGCAGCCGCGACCAGGCGATTTCGCCGTGGATCTGCCGCTTAAGAGTTTCCGGCGACGCTCCGTTGGCCCGTAGGAAGGCCGAGAGTTGCTCGGGCGTCTGCCTGAACTGCGCCTGGGCGTAGCGCGCGAAATACTGGTCGATCTCGCGCGCCGTGATCTTGATCTCGGCCTGCTCGGCCGCCTGGATCTGCAAAGTCTCGTCGACGAGGTTGCGAAGCACCTGCTGGCGCAGGCG
>DASVTA010000365.1:0-6786 GCA_036387815.1 Allosphingosinicella sp. | reverse complement strand
TGCTCCCCCGCCGACACGCAGGTGACGAGGGAGGAGATGTCATGCTCCTCCAGCATCGCCAGCATCGCCTTGTAGGCGGTGGGGGCGGTGGCGAGGGTCGTAACCTCGAACCGCGCGATCGCCTCGAGCAGCGGCCTTGGTCCCGGCTGCTCGATCGTCACCGCGGTTCCGCCGAAGCGCCAGGGGAAGATGAGCAGCATCCCGAGCCCGAAGGTGAAGGCGATCGGCGCGGAGCAGGCCCAGCGGCCGCCCGGCTGGGGCTTGAGGACGTTGCGGGCGAAGCTGTCCGCCGGGGCGAGCACGTCGCGGTGATAGTGGACGCAGCCCTTCGGGCGTCCCGTCGTCCCGGAAGTGAAGGCGATCAGCGCCACGTCGTCGCTTCGGGTCGCCACGGGCTCGAAGCCCAGCGCCACCGCCTGCAACCGCCGCTCGAGCGCGCCGCCGCCCGAATCGCCGTCATAGGTGAGGAGCGAGCGGATCAGGCCGGTCTCGTCCGCCGCCTTCATGAAGTCGCCGAGGCAGCCTTCATCGACGATGGCGTGGTGGATCCGCGCCCGGTCGAGGATCGTCGCGACCTCGCCGGCCCGGAGCACCGGCATCGTGGCGACGACGATGCCCCCGGCCTTCAGCACTCCCAGCCAGCAGGCGAACAGCATCGCCCCGTTCGGCCCGCGGAGCAGGACCCGGTTGCCCGGGACGAGATCCTCTTCTTCCGTGAGCAGGCGGGCGATTCGGTCGCTGAGGTCGCGCATCTCGCCATAGGTCCAGCTCCCGGCGTCGTTGATGACGGCCGCGGCGGCGGGATCGCCCTTGTCGATGAGCTCGACCGCCGCGTTCAGCCGCTCGGGATAGCGCAGCTCCGGGAGGTCGAAGAGGAATTCGGGCTGAGCCCCCGGCGGCGGGAGGCGGTCGCGGACGAAGGTATCGAGGTGGGCTGTCATGGCCCCCACCCCGGCGTCCCGCTGCCGCGAAGCGGTGGGAGGGTGAGGGCCGTCCTCACCACTCCGGCACCACCGCCGTCGTTTCGATCTCGATCCGCGCCCGGGGCTCGACGAGGGCGCCCACCTCGACCACCGCCATCGCCGGGAAGTGCCGCCCGATCACCTCCTTGTAAGCGGCGCCGATCTCGGCGAGGCCGAGGCGGTATTCGTCGATGTCGACGACATACCAGGTCATCCTCACGATATGCTCGGGCCCGGCGCCGTCCTCGGCGAGGACGGCGAGCGTGTTGTACAGGATCTGCCGGAGCTGGCCGGCGAGGTCGGCCGCGACGATCGTGCCCGTCTCGTCCCATCCGATGATCCCGGCGGTGAAGATCGTCCGGCCCTTGGCGGAGATTCCGTTGGAAAAGCCGCTCGGCCGGGGCCAGCCGGGGGGAAGAAGGGTCTTCACGCCTTGTACTCCGCCAGATGGGCGCGGGCGATCACCACCTTCTGCACTTCGGAGGCTCCCTCGTAGATCCTGAGCGCCCTGATCTCCCGATAGAGGCGCTCCACCGGCACGCCCCGAGTCACTCCGAGGCCGCCGAACATCTGCACGGCCTTGTCGATGACGCTCTGGGCGCTGTCGGTGGCGTGAAGCTTCGCGAGCGCCGCCTCACGGCTGTTGCGCCCGCCCTTGACGTCTCGAAGCCAGGCGGCGCGATAGACGAGCAGGGCCGAAGTCTCGATGTCCAGGACCATCTCGGCGAGCTTCGACTGGGTGACCGGGTTGTCGGCCAGCGTTCCCGTCCCCAGCCGCCGGGTCAGCGCCCGCCCCGTCGCCTCGTCGAGCGCGCGCCGGGCGAAGCCGAGCGCCGCGGCGCCGACCGTGGTCCGGAAGACGTCCAGAGTCGCCATCGCCTGGGCGAAGCCGCGGCCGCGCTCGCCGAGCAGCGCGGAGGCGGGAAGGCGGGCGTCGGTGAAGCGGAGCGTGGCGAGCGGGTGCGGTGCGATCACTTCGATCCGCTCGCTGTCGTCCAGCCCGGCGCAGTCGCGCTCGACGATGAAGGCGGAGATCCCCTTCGCTCCCGGGGCTCCACCGGTGCGGGCGAACAGCACGTAATGATCGGCGATCCCGCCATTCGATATGTAGGTCTTGGCGCCGTTCAGCACCCAGCCGCCGCTCGTCTCCGCCGCCGTCATCTCCATCGAGGCGACGTCGGAGCCGGACTCCGGCTCCGTCAGCGCGAAGGCGGCGATCTTCTCGCCTTGCGCAACGGCGGGGAGGTAGGCGGCTTTCTGAGCGTCGCTTCCGAACAGGGAGATAGTGCCGGAGCCGAGGCCCTGCATGGCGAAGGCGAAGTCCGCGAGCCCGCTATGTCGGGCGAGGGTCTCCCGGATGAGGGCGAGGGTCCGGACGTCGAGCCGGCCGGCGTCGTCGGGGATGCAGTGCCGCAGCCAGCCGCCCTCGCCGAGCTTGCGGACCAGGTCGCGGCAGGCCTGGTCGAGATCGGCGGGCTCGACGTCGTCGAGCTCCGCCTCGCACCAGCGCTCCAGCCGCTCCGCGAGATGGCGGTGGCTGTCGTCAAAGAAGGGCCAGTCGAGGAAGCTGCGGTCACTCATTCTATTCCCCTCCCTGGAAGGGAGGGGCCAGGGGTGGGTAGGCGCAGCGAAGCGAGACTCTTGTTAAGTCGGAGTTTCGGCCGCCTTCGGCGGACCCACCCCCGGCCCCTCCCTTCCGGGGAGGGGAGGCAGCGACGGTCAATCACCCCTGAACTCCGGAGCGCGCTTCGCCGTGAAGGCCTCGAAGGCGCGCCTGAAGTCGTTGGTCGCCATGCAGATCGCCTGGGCCTGGGCCTCCATCTCGATCGCGGTCTCGAGGCTGACGTTCCATTCCTGGTTGAGCTGGGTCTTGGTGATCCCGTGAGCGAAGGTGGGGCCGCCGGCGAGCTCCGATGCCAGGGCGGTCGCATCGCCGATCAGATCTTCAGGCTCGGACAAGCGGTTGTAAAAGCCCCACCGCTCTCCCTCCTGGGCGGTCATGAACCGTCCGGTGAAGAGCAGTTCGGATGCCCGGCCCTGCCCGATGATGCGCGGCAGAATGGCGCAGGCGCCCATGTCGCAGCCGGCCAGCCCCACCCGGGTGAACAGGAATCCCGTTCTCGTGCGAGGCGTGGCGAAACGAAGGTCGGAGGCCATCGCCACGATCGCGCCGGCCCCGGCGCACACTCCGTCAACGGCCGCCACGACGGGCTGGGGACAGGCCCGCATC
Source organism: Allosphingosinicella sp. (assembly GCA_036387815.1). Taxonomy (GTDB): domain Bacteria; phylum Pseudomonadota; class Alphaproteobacteria; order Sphingomonadales; family Sphingomonadaceae; genus Allosphingosinicella. Next base: position 3,594 of record DASVTA010000365.1, on the reverse strand, counting down.
GCCTTGACGAGATCGCCGGTCATGCGGGTGAACTTCAGGAGGCCCGGCATGTCCATCCCGGTCAGCGGACCGATGATCTCGTGGACGTCTCCGCCGGAGCTGAAATTGCCGCCGGCGCCGGTGACGACCACTGCCTTCACCTCGGGGACGTAGACGAGGTCGCGGAAGGTATCGCGAAGCTCGGCGTAGCTTTCGAAGGTGAGCGGGTTCTTCCGCTCCGGGCGGTTCAGGGTCACGGCCGCCACCCCGTTCGCGAAGCTCCACGAGAAATGCTCGGGCTGGAAGGTGTCCGGGTTCATGCGATCTCCACTGCCTCACCGTTCCGGTCCGAGACGACGAGGTCAAGCACCGCCGCGGCGACTTCTTCGGGAGAAATGAGGCGTCCCGAAGGATTGAGACTGGCAAGCTCCGCCCGGGCGTGCGCCTCGCTTCGGCCGGTCTTGGCCGTGATGGTGGAGACGGACTGGACGGTCATCTCGGTATCGACGAAGCCGGGGCAAACCGCGTTCACGCGCAGAGTCTTTCGAGCATATTCGGCGGCGAGGGCCCGGGTAAGTCCGACGGCGCCGTGCTTTGCGGCGATATAGGGCGAGGCGTAGGCGAAGCCGTGAAGGCCGGCCATCGAGGCGATCGTGACGATCCGGCCGGCCGGCGCGGCGAGCAGGTCGGGCAGGGCCACCTGACAACAGTGGAACATGCCGTCGAGATTGACCGCGAGCATGGCGCGCCAGATTTCGGGCGTGACCTGGGCGAAGGGAATCCCTGCCGCGGCGCCGGCATTGTTGACGAGGATGGTAACGGGCCCTTGCGCTTCGTGGGCGAGCGCAAAGGCGCGCTCCACCTCCCCGCGAACGGTGACGTCAGCGGGCGCGACGACGGCGCCGGCAAGCTGCGAGGCCGCTTCGTCCAGCGGCTCGCGGCGGCGGCCGACCAGGGTGAGCTTCGCGCCTTCCGAGCCGAGAGCGCGGGCGATGGCGGCGCCGATGCCCGTGCCGCCGCCGGTGATGAGGGCGTGGTGAGCTTCGAGCCTCACGCCTTGAGCTCCGCTTCCCGAGCCAGGTTGCGCGCCAGCTGGGTCATTCCGCTGAGATATTGCGGCGGGACATGGACGCCGCGGTGATCCTGGGCGGCCGCGGCGCGCAAAGTCCACATCGGGTCGACGAGGTGCGGCCTCGCCAGCGCGACGAGATCGGCGCGCCCGGCGGCAAGGATCGAATTGACGTGGTCGGTTTCGTAGATGTTGCCGACGGCCATGGTCGCCACCCGCCCCTGGTTGCGGATCTGATCCGCGAACGGCGTCTGGAACATCCGGCCATAGACGGGCGCGCAATCGGCCCAGGTCTGGCCCGCCGAGACGTCGATCAGGTCGGCGCCGGCCTCCGCGAAGGCACGGCCGATGAGCACCGCTTCGTCGGGAGTGACGCCCTCGTCCCCCATCCAGTCGTTCGCGGAGATGCGCACCGACATTGGCCTGTCCGCAGGCCAGGCCGCCCGCATCGCCCGGAACACCTCGAGCGGGAAGCGGAGGCGGTTCTCCAGGCTTCCGCCATATTCGTCCGTTCGCCTGTTGGTCAGCGGGGTGATGAAGCTCGACAGGAGATAGCCGTGGGCGGCGTGAAGCTCGACCATGTCGAAGCCCGCTTCGAGGCCCATCAGCACCGAGGCGACGAACCGCTCGCGCACTTCGTCCATGTCGGCGCGGGTCATCGGCCGGGGCAGCTGGTTCCGCGCCGACCAGGGGACGCCGGACGCCGCCATGATCGGCCAGTTGCCGCTGTCGAGGGGAACGTCATAGCCTTCCCAGCCCACCTTGGTGCTGCCCTTGGGCCCCGAGTGTCCGAGCTGCAGGCAGAGTTTCGCTCTCGTGGCGGAATGGACGAAGTCGACGATCCGCCTCCACGCCGCCACATGCCCGGGGGCGTAGAGGCCGGCGCAGCCGGGGGTGATCCGGCCGTCGGCGGAGACGCAGGTCATCTCCGTATAGACGAGGCCGGCGCCGCCCTGGGCCCGGGTGCCGTAATGAACGAGGTGGAAGTCGTTCGGCGTCCCCTCCTCGGCCGAATACATGGCCATGGGCGAGACGACGATCCGGTTGTCGAGTCGGAGCCCGCGGAGCCGGTAGGGCGCGAACATGGGCGGCGCGGGATCGTTGACCGCCACGCCAAGGGCCCTGGACTGGAACCAGCGTTCGACGCCTTCCAGCCAGGGCTTGTCGCGAAGGCGCAGGTTCTCGTGGCTGACCCGCTGCGACCGGGTGAGAAGCGAATAGGCGAACTGGATCGGCTCGAAGTGGAGATAGCGTTCGAGGGTCTCGAACCATTCGGTCGAGTTGCGGGCGCTGTTCTGGAGCTTGAGCACCTCGATCTGGCGCTCCTCGCGATATTCGGCGAGCGCCGCGTCGCGCGTAATGCCGGGCCGGTTGAGCACCTCGGCGAGCTTGATCGAATCCTCGATGGCGAGCTTCGTCCCGGAGCCGATCGAGAAATGCGCCGTGTGGGCCGCGTCCCCGAGCAGGATCAAATTCTCGTGGGACCAGCGCTCGCAGATGATGCGGCGGAACTGGAGCCACGCTTCCGGGCCTTTGAGATGGGCGGCGTTGGACATGAGCGCCCTGCCGCCGAGATGGCGGGCGAAGATCCGCTCGCACAGGGCGATCGCTTGGCGCTGGTCCATCCGGTCGAGGCCCAGGCGCTGCCAGGTGCCCGGGGCCATCTCGACGATGAAGGTCGAAAGGCCGTCGCCGAAGCGATAGGCGTGCGCCCATACCCAGCCGGCCTCCGTCTCCTCGAAGGCGAAGGTGAAGGCTTCGAACACCTTCTCCGTCCCGAACCAGAAGAATTTGTTCTTCCTGACCTGGATATTGACCCCGAAATGTTGCGCATAGGCGTTGCGGATGCGGCTGTTCGCTCCGTCGGCGGCGATGACCAGGTCATAATCGGCATAGGCGTGCAGATCGGCCGCGGCCTCATGTTCGAAATGAAGCCGCACGCCAAGCGCGCGCGCCCGATCCTGAAGGATGCCGAGCAGCCGCCTCCGGCCGATGCCGATGAAGCCGTGCCCGGAGGAACGGATCGTCTCGCCATGAACATGAACTTCGATGTCGTCCCAATGCGCGAATTCGTCGCGGATCAGCGCGGCCGACACCGGATCGTTGGCCATCAAATTCTCGACCGTCTGGTCGGAGAAGACCACGCCCCAGCCGAACGTGTCGTCGGGGCGGTTGCGCTCATAGAGGTCGATGTCGTGCGCGGGGTCGCGCAGCTTCATCGAGATCGCGAAATAAAGCCCGGCCGGTCCCCCGCCCAGGCATGCGATGCGCATCGCCTCTCCTCCTGGCGGGAAGGGGTAATGCGACCGGAAGGGGGAGGCAAGGGTGGCGGGAACACGGCTCCCCACCCCAACCCCTCCCCTGAAGGGGAGGGGCTAGGCTGAATCGACATTCAGCGGATGCTGGGAGGCGCACAGCCCCTCTCCCGTCCTTCACGGGAGAGGAGGGGCCCAAGCGAAGCTTGGGAGGTGAGGGTCTGCAGCACTGACCCCGGCAAGACCCTCACCTCCCACCGCTTCGCGGTGGGCCCCTCCTCTCCCGCGAAA
>DASVTA010000364.1:0-2494 GCA_036387815.1 Allosphingosinicella sp. | reverse complement strand
CGTCTGCGGCTTCATCACGCCCTGGAACTGGCCGATCAACCAGATCGCGACCAAGGTCTTTCCGGCTCTGGCGACCGGCTGCACCATGGTCCTCAAGCCTTCCGAGATCGCGCCTTTCTCCGCCTACCTCTTCGCCCAGGTGCTCCACTCGGCGGGCGTTCCGGCCGGGGTCTTCAACCTGGTCAACGGCGACGGACCCGGAGTCGGCGCCGCGATCGCCGCCCATCCCGATATCGACCTGGTCTCCTTCACCGGTTCGACCCGCGCCGGGATCGCCGTCGCCAAGGCGGCCGCCGATACCGTGAAGCGGGTCCACCAGGAGCTTGGCGGCAAGTCGCCCTTCCTCGTCCTCGAGGACGCCGACGTGACCGCCGCGGTCACCGCGGCGATGCGCCACATGCTCAACAACAGCGGCCAGTCGTGCAACGCGCCCACCCGGCTGCTCGTCCCCCGGGCGAAGATGGAGGAGGCCAAGGCGGCGGCGCGCGCCGTCGCCGAAAAGACCAAGGTCGGCGATCCGAAGGGGGACGCGGCGCTCGGCCCGGTCGTCTCCGAGATCCAGTGGACCAAGATCCAGGGCCTGATCGAGCGCGGGGTCGAGGAAGGCGCGACCCTCGTCGCGGGCGGCCCCGGCAAGCCCGACGGCCTGGAGAGCGGCTATTACGTCCGCCCCACCGTGTTCGCGGACGTGGACAACGAGATGACCATCGCCCGGGAAGAGATCTTCGGACCGGTCATGTCGATCCTCGGCTATGACGATGAGGAGCAGGCCGTCCGCATCGCCAACGACACGCCCTACGGCCTGGCCGCCTACGTCCACAGCTCCGACGCCGACCACGCTCGCAAGGTCGCCGCGCGCCTGCGGGCCGGCCAGGTCAACATCAACGGCGCCCAGCCCGACTTCATGGCCCCGTTCGGCGGCTACAAGCAGTCGGGCAACGGCCGCGAATGGGGCGACCACGCCTTCGAGGAGTTCCTCGAGACCAAGGCGATCCTCGGCCACGCCTAGGTGTCACCGATGATGATCCTCGAACCTCTCTCCCGCTTCTGGCGGGAGAGAAGGGGCTCAAGCCGGAGGCTTGGGAGGTGAGGGTCTTGCCGACTGAGCGGTCCAGACCCTCACCTCCCATCGCTATGCGGCGGGCCCCTCCTCTCCCGCGGAAAGCGGGAGAGGGGAAGCACGCATGATGGAGATGGAGCTCGTCGCCGAGGGGCTGGAATTCCCCGAAGGCCCGGTGGCGATGGCGGACGGTTCCGTCATCCTTGCCGAGATCAAGGGCCGGCGGATCACCCGGATCCGGCCGGACGGGTCGAAGGAGGTGTTGGCCGAGACCGGCGGCGGCCCCAACGGCCTCGCCGTCGGTCCGGACGGAGCGTTGTGGATCGCCGACAATGGCGGCGCCTTCTCCTGGCACGACCAGATGGGCCTCGTCATTCCGGGCCCCACGCCTCCGGGCCATGAGGGCGGTTCGATCCGCCGCCTCGACCTGGCGACCGGCGGGCTGGAGACGGTTCATGAGAGCTGCGGCGGCCGCGGGCTCATCGCTCCCAACGACCTCGTCTTCGATTCCGGCGGCGGCCTGTGGTTCACCGATCATGGCTGCACGACTGACGACGGCCGGCGCTTCGGAGCGCTGTGCTACGCCGCCCCCGACGGAAGCCTCAGCCGGCCGCGCGACGGGCTGATCGCGCCGAACGGGGTGGGGCTCTCGCCTGACGGGAAGACCGTCTACGTCGCCGACACCTGGCTCCAGCGCCTCTGGGCGTTCGACCTTGAGGCGCCGGGCGTGCTTGCGCCTCCGGGGCTCGCGCCGGGGCGGGTCGTCGTCAACCTGCCGGATTACCAGCTGCTCGACAGCCTCGCGGTCGAGGCGGACGGGCGGGTCTGCGTCGCGACCATCGTCAACGGCGGGATCACCGCCGTCGCTCCGGACGGGAGCTTCGAGCATTTCGCCGTCCCGGACCCGGTCTGCACCAACATCTGCTTCGGCGGCGACGACATGCGGGACGCCTGGATCACCGCCTCGGGCACGGGCCGCCTCTACAAGGCCAGATGGCCGAGGCCGGGGCTGAAGCTGGCCTTCAACGCTTAGCGTCATCCCGGCGAAAGCCGGGACCTCAGAGAGACCTCGCCCCGAGCTCTTCACCCGACGAGGTCCCGGCTTCCGCCGGGATGACGGGTAATTCCGCCCGCCACCGCGCCCGCATCATCTCGCTGGTCTCGCGCGAGCCGTCGTGGCTCCAGCCGGGCTCCCGGAACAGATAGGCGAGCTTGGCCTTCAGCCCCGGCGCCGCCCAGGCGTCGCGGCCCATCTCCACCCATTCGTGGAGCGCCGCCCAGAACAGGTTGTAGGATCCGAGCGGCTTCACGATCCCGTAGCGCGGCGGGTCCTCGTCGCGCTCGGGCTCGAAGGTTCCGAACATCCTGTCCCAGACGATGAAGACGCCCGCATAATTGCGGTCGAGATAGCGCGGGTTGACGGCGTGGTGGACC
>DASVTA010000363.1:0-6660 GCA_036387815.1 Allosphingosinicella sp. | reverse complement strand
ACCGGGCCGGCGACGGTGTCGATCGACGCCTGACCGGCGGCGCCGATCTTCACCAGCGCGCGGTAGATGCCGACGACGGTTCCGAACAGGCCGACGAACGGAGCGGTCGAGCCGACGGTGGCGAGGAAGGCGAGGCCGCTCGACAGGCGCGAGCTGATCATGCCCTGGCTGCGGGCCAGCGAGTTCAGCATCCAGTCGTGCTGGTCGATCGGGTCGGTCAGCTTGTCATGCTGCTCGAGGGCGATGATGCCGTCGTCGACGATCTGCCGGTAGGCGCTGTTCTTCTCGAGCTTGGAAGCGCCCTCGCGCAGATTGGCCGATTGCCAGAAGGTGGTCCGAGCGCGGCGCCCCTGGTTGATGATCTTCTGCTGCTCGAACAGCTTGACGAACAGCACGTACCAGGAACCGGCCGACATGATCACGAGGATGATGAAGGTGGCCCAGGCGATCGCGCCGCCCTGCTCGAGTGCGGCCATCAGGCCATAGGGGTTTTCGCCGCCGTGGGCTGCGCCTGCTGCTGGGGTGGCCATGGTCTCTACTTTCCTCTCATTCAAAGGCTTGGATGTACGGGTATCTTATTCCGAGATTCGCCAGACGATGTTCGGCGACGTCACAGTATCCGTGGTCGGGTTGCCGTTGCTGTCCCGCGCGGGCGTGAAGCGCCCCCGGCTCGTCAGCAACCTGCACGTGGTATTGTCGAGCGCGGAAGACCCGCTGGATTTCGACACCGTGCAACCGGTAACCCGGCCGTTCGTCCCGATTTGAAGCGTGACCCTGACCGAGCCCTGCTCTTCGGAGCGAAGCGCGGAAGCCGGATAATCCTCATCCGAAATCAGACCGGCGAGATTCGCCTTCGCACGCGCGGGCTCCACCTTCCGCGGGGGCGGAGGCGGCGGCGGCGGCGGCGGCGCCGCAGGAGGCGACGGGGGCGCCGGCGTTGCCGTGTAGGTGATGGGCGGCGGCGGCGAAGGGATGTTCGTCGTCACCATCGGCGGCGGCGGCGTGTTCGTCCGCACGATCGGGGGCGGGGTCACGATCGGAGGCGGAGTCTGCGGCTGGTCCGGCGGCGGGGGCGGCGGCTTCTCCTCGGGGGGCGGCGGCTCCTCCTCCACGTTGAACGTTTTGAGGTCGGCCGCCACTTTCTTGACCACATTGTAGGCCAGGCCGGTGATCAGCGCGTAGCCGAGAAGAGCGTGGAGCAGCGCGACGATGAAGATCGCCGACATCCGGCTCTTGCTCATCCTGTTGTCAGCATATGCCATTAATCAGCCACACTCCCTCTCTTCGTCCCTCTGCCGGGGACCCGCGCGGTACAACAACGCGGCTGATCCCCAACGGCTCCATCCGAAATGCGATGTATCAACATATCATTCGCCGGAGCGGGTTCCTCTATCGTGAGACAAAGGACGACGCAATCCTCCTGTGATTGGGTGGCGGGTGGGCCCAAAACCGCCGAAATCCGCCGTTCATCCGGCTAAGCATATGGGAAACGGGGCATAAACTTACGGAGGCGGAACGGTGCGACAGGCGCTAACTTTTTGTAAAGGGGCGGCGGCCGCGGGGCTGCTCGCGGCCGCCGCGGCTCCGGCCGAATCACAGGCGCGGCCCGAGTCCGCCCCGACTTACGCCGACCTCGCCGATCTCGCGCTCGCGGCGCCGGTCGCCGCCCAGGTTCGGCTGACCCGGACGGTGGCGGTCAAACCGGAGCGGGCTCCGGGCCTTCGTCCCGGAATGGCGCGCTTTTACATGGAGGGCGCTTTGGTCTCCCTGATCCGGTCGCCCCAGTCGCTTCCGGCCCGGTTGAGCTGGGTGGCCGACCAGCCGCACGACCCGAAGGGCAAGGCACCGAAGCTTCGCAAGGGCAGCGAGTTCCTACTGCTCGCGGCCCCCGTGGCGGGCCGGCCCGGGGAGCTTCGGCTGATCGCTCCCGATGCCCAGATCGCCTTCGCCCCGGAGCGCGCCGCCGCCTTGCGGTCCATCATCGGCGAGGCGAGCACCGCCTCGCCGCCGCCGAAAATCGCCGGGATCGGCCGCGCTTTCCATGTGCCGGGCGCGGTCCGCGGCGAGAGCGAGACCCAGATATTCCTTCAGACCGCCGGCGGCGCCCCGGTGTCGCTGACCGTTCTCCGCCGCCCGGGCGAGACTCCGTCATGGGCGGTCGCGCTGGGCGAGATCGTCGACGAATCGGCGGCGGAGCCGGCGCCGGGCACACTGCTCTGGTATCGCCTCGCCTGCGGGCTTCCGCCTTCGCTTCCAAGGCAGAGCCTCGCCGAAGCGGATACCGAAGCCGCTGCGGCGATCCAGGCGGATTACCGGCTGGTGCTCGACCGCCTCGGACCGTGCGTCAGGACGAGGAGGCGGGTCTAGCCGTGACCCCGGCGAAAGCCGGGGGCCTCGGGACAGCGAAGGCCCCACCGTCACCCCGGCGAACGCCGGGGCCTCCGGCCGCAAAGGGCGCCGCGGCCAATTTTCACGAGGGCCCGGCTTTGGCCGGGATGACGCCGGGTGCGCCGGAACGGCCGTCAGAACGACGTCAGCTCGACCCCGACTCCGGCGCAGTCGGGATAGATGTCCGGCTTGCGGGTCGCGACGCGGAGGCCGGTGACGCCCCGGCGGGCGGCGACCAGCTCATAGATCTCGCGGGCCACCGTCTCCTGCAGGTTGAAGCGGCGCCCTCCGATCAGGGCGCCGATCTCGGTCCGGAGAAAATCATAGTCCCAGGCTCCGGCCGGACGGTCGTCGGCGGGGAAGCTCGATTCGTCGACCCACACTTCCACCGTCACCAGCAGCCGCTGGGGCGAGCCGACCTCGAAATCGTGGAAGCCGATGTCGGCAGGCACGCAATAATCCTCGAGCACGATCTTGCGGCTCTTCGGCGCCAGCCTCTCGGGCACGAGGCCGTCCAGCTTCATCGCCTCATCCATCGTCCGGCTCCAGGAATTGAACGTCCCGCGGCAGGCCGAGGAATCGCTGGCCGCCGTCGAGCGTGAGCGTCTGGCCGGTGAGAGTCGGCGTTGCAACGATGAAGCGAAGCGCCGCCACGATATCCTCGACGCGAACGCCCCGCCCCAGCGGGTTGAGCGCGTGGACGGAGTCGAAATTCTTCTGTTCGCCCGAGACGAGGGTGATCGAGGGAGCGATCCCGCAGACCCTTATGCCCCTCGGCGCCCAGGCGCGCGCGCAAAGCTCGGTAAGGCCGGCGAGCCCGGCCTTGGAGACGGTGTAGCTGAAGAAATCGGGATTGGGTTGGGCCAGCTTGGCGTCGAGCAGGTTGACGATCAGCCCTCCGCCACCGCCTTCGCCCGCCCGCGCCGCGAAGGCCTGGGACAGGAAGGCGGGCGCCCGCAAGTTGGTGGCGAGATGCGCCTCCCACCCCTCCAGCGTAAAATCGTCGGCGCTGTCGAAGACGAAGCGGGAAGCGTTGTTGACCAGCAGCCGCGCGGGCGGAAGTCCCTCCAGGGCCGCCATCACCGCCCCCGCGGCCCCGGGCGAGGAGAGGTCCGCACCGACGGTGGCCGATTCTCCAAGCTCCAGGGCGAGCGCCTCCGCTTCCGCGGCGGAGCGATTGAAATGGATCAGCAGATGCCAGCCGTCCTGCGCCAGCGCCCGGCACAAGCCGGCGCCGATCCGCCTCGCCCCGCCGGTGACGATCGCCGTCCGCGGCCCTTCGAACTCGCTGACCATAAGGCCGGCGGATAGGCCGGAGCGGGGTCCCTACTCAAGAGGTTGGCGCGAAGGCCGGGATCCCCCCTCTTCGTCACTCCCTCCCGCTACTCCTCGCCAACCCCGAACTTGTTTGGCGTTTATCCCCTGCGCCGAGGGTGCCTAGATGTTGTATATGGCGGCCATGGACGCGATCAAGACTCCTCCTTGGTGGGTTGGCTTCCCCGCATCGGTCGGATTTACGGTGATGGGCATCGTTGCCCCAACCATCCTTCCCGTTTGGGCACAGGCTTGGCTATTCGGCGCGGGGGCGCTGGCGGTCGCCGGCAGCGCGCTGGCAGGCGCATTGCACTACCTTCCTGACAAGGCTGCCCCCCACATGCCTTTTCGAGAATTGGTGCGCCGCGTTGCCCTTCACTCGAATTGGGGGCTTACTTACACGGTACGGGAAGAGTCTTGGCCCACGTGGCAGGAGGACTTGAAGCGTGAGATTCTTCACAAGCTGGCGGTCAAACCGCCTGAAGCCCTTGGGATCAAAAATGCGAGGGGTGAACCGGAAGACAGTGGGCCGACGCTGATCCCGACATGGTTCTGGGCAAAGGCCGACTTCTTCCCCGAGCATATGCTGGCGGATAACAAGACAGGGATGATTTCGCAGAAGGGCGATCCCTGCCCTCTGCTCTACATGGATGTGACGATCCGCCGAGCCGATGTTGATGCCCTTTGGCCCGCCATCTCCAATCGTCGCAGAGCGGACCGTGTATCCGCATTTGCGGGGCTCGCCCGCGAATGGCGCGACACACAGGAAGACGCTCGCCTGAACCGCAATCCGGGAGTCGGGTTCGATGTGGTTTGGAAGGAAAGGGCCAAGCTCGGCGATCTTTCGCCAGCCCCGTCAGCGTCCCCCTCCGGGCGCGATCCCCCAGATATCGACACCATCGTCGATGCTGTGAGGAATGGTATGCATGCCCGGAACGGAGCGGGGGCTTCGGAGCAACAGGAAACGCCACAACAGCGCGCTGTCCGAATCCGCAATGAAGCATTGGAGGACGCGCGCGCTGGGATCCACGCGAAGGCGGAACTCATGCGCGACCGCCTGGCGACTCGAAATCACAGCCATGGCAGTCCTGAATACGACACTCCGAGCACGTTAAGTTATCTGGCAGCGCTATGGGACGCCGAAGAGCGAGGCCATATCTACGACGAATATCACCGATCATCCTTTACGCTGGGGTTAGGGAGGGGCGCTTCGAGAGTAGAAGGCGACACCATCGCGGAAGTTCAGCGCAACGTCATGGCGCTAAAGGAGAAGCGTCGGCAGGCACATGCGACATTCCACGAAAAGCGTCGTGAATTGATCGCCAAGGGGCGGGACGTGGTTCACCGCTGGCGACAGTCGGACGAAAGGGAACCGTTTGAGGTATTCGCCAGCAAAGACCGAGCTTATTTGGACGTCCAGCCATACCTAGGCGACGAATACCAGGCCGAGAGGGCGCGGCGAGGCCGCACAGTCGTTTTTAAGGATGATGTTCAGGATTATTACGCTGGCCTGCTTCTGAGGGAGCTTGCCAGATTAGAGAAGGAATGGGGCCTTGACTGACGATCCCCAAGCGTTTCGACTGCCTCCTGAGAGCGATGCTATTCCCCCGCGAGAGGCGAAGGAGAAGGCGAGGCCCTAGCAAAGCACCAGCCTCCCAAAGGGACAAGCGGCAAGCTGGTGGTTACATGCTCCAAAGCAGACAAGCGCCCACTCTTTCCCGGTACAGTGTTTCTTCTGCCAGGCGGCTCCTACCGGAGGCTGGACAAGTCGGCATGATGGCGGCCCCACCGCCTCGAAAAGTCGCAAGGCTTGCCCCGGCGCGTTCGCGCCGCCAGAGTCGCGCGCATCATGCCCATGCCCCCGCCTCCTGAGGACCTCGCCGGTCTTTCGCTCGCCGAGATCGCCCGGCTCGCCGAGGAGAAGAAGCTGCCGCCGGTCGATAAATGGAACCCCTCTCATTGCGGCGACAGCGAGATGCGGATCGCGCGCGACGGGACCTGGCATCACCAGGGCAGCCCGATCGGGCGGCAGGCGATGGTCCGGCTGTTCTCGACCATCCTGAGGCGCGAGCCCGGCGGGCGGTTCGTGCTGGTCACCCCGGTCGAGAAGCTCGACATCGAGGTCGAGGACGCTCCGTTCGTCGCGGTCGAGGTCAAGGCCGAAGGCGAGGGCGAGGCGATGTCGCTCGCCTTCCGTCTCAATACCGGGGACGTCGTCATCGCCGGCCCGCGCAACAAGCTGCGTTTCGAGGCCGGGCCGGACGGCCCCCATCCCTATCTCGAGGTTCGCGGCGGGCTCGACGCCCTCGTCGCGCGCCCGGTCTATTACGAGCTTGCCGAGCTCGCGCTCGCGGGGGGCGAGCCGGCCGGCCTTTGGAGCGGCGGCGCCTTCTTCCCGATCGAGACGGAGCGGTGACGCTCGCGCAGCGGCTGCGCGAAGCGCTTGAGCGCGGCCACCGCCGCAGCCCCGTCCTTCTCGAAGGCGACGTGCTGGAAGGCGGCGACGGCGATCTCACGCCCGCGGCGGTGCTGGTGGCGGTGGTCGACCACCCCGCCTCTCCGACGGTGATCCTGACGGAGAGGCCCAAGACGATGCGCAAGCACCCCGGCCAGATCAGCTTTCCGGGCGGCCGGATAGATCCCGGCGACGAAGGCCCCGTGGAGGCGGCGCTGCGCGAGGCGGAGGAAGAGATCGCCCTCCCCCGACGGGCGGTCGACGTGATCGGCACCGCCGACCGCTACCGCACCGTCACCGGGTTCGAAGTGATCCCCGTGGTGGGAGTCGTGCCGCCGGGCCTGCCGCTCGAGCCGCAGCCGGGCGAAGTGGCGGCAATGTTCGAGGCGCCGCTCTTTTATTTGCTCGACCCCCGCCGTCAGATCGTCCGCACGGCCCAGTGGCGCGGCCGGGAGCGCTCCTATTACGAGATCGAATGGGAGGGCCAGCGGATCTGGGGCGCG
>DASVTA010000362.1:0-3273 GCA_036387815.1 Allosphingosinicella sp. | reverse complement strand
CGAGATCGCGATCGTCCTGCTGCTCGTCGCGGCGATGACGGCCTTGCTCTTCGTTCTCACTCCGCTGCTCGGCTGGCTCGGCGACGCCGCCGCGCCCGGGCGTTCGCTGACGGGAGCGCTCGAGCTCGGACAATTCGCCGGGACCCTGGCGAGGATGTTCGCGGGGGCGCTTCTGCTCATCGCGCTGCAGCTTTGGGCGGCGCTCCGTTTCCGAAGCTTCGTGCCTCCGCTGGTGCTCGGCATCGGGGGCACCTTCGTCGCCGTCGTCGCTACCGGCTCCGATTACGGCCCCTATTTCCCCTGGCTGATCGCGGCCAATGCCCTGGCGAGCGATCCGGAACGGGCGCAGCTCGCGCTCGGCGTCGGAGCTCTCGGGGGAGCCTTCGCGGTCGCGGCCATGCTCGTCGACCTGTCGCGGCGCGAGATCGTCTGAGACGAAGGGTGACTAGGCGCCGCCGCTCACCTATCTAGCGCGCATGGCCTCGACACCCGTCAGCGAGCTCACCGAACGCGCCCGGGAAGTCTTCCGGATGGTCGTCGAGAATTATCTCGGCTCGGGCGCGCCCGTCGGCTCGCGCACCCTTTCCAAGCTGCCCGGCCTCAACCTGTCGCCGGCGTCGATCCGGAACGTCATGCAGGATCTGGAGGAGCTCGGGCTGCTCGCCCATCCCCATACCTCCGCCGGACGGGTGCCGACCGAGACCGGCCTTCGACTGTTCGTCGACGGGATGATGCAGGCCGCCGAGCCGAGCGCGGAGGAGCGCGCCGCCATCGAGGCTCGGCTCGAGCGCGGCGGCCCGATCGAGGAGGCGCTCTCGGCCGCGACCGCGGCCCTTTCCGGCCTTTCCGCCTGCGCCGGGATCGTGCTCGTGCCCAAGCGGGAGCCGGTGCTTCGGCAGCTCGGCTTCGTCCAGCTCTCGCCGACCCAGGCGCTGGCCGTGATGGTCGGGGCCGAGGGGAGCGTCGAGAACCGGGTCGTAGACCTTCCCGCGGGGATCACCGCTTCGGCCCTCGCCGAGGTGGGCAATTACGTCAGCGCCCGGCTCTCGGGTCTCACCCTGCCGGAGGCGCAGAGGCGGCTCGCGGACGAGATCCAGGCGGGCAAGGCGGCGCTCGACGATGCCGCCCGCCAGCTGATCAACCGGGGCCTGGCCATCTGGTCGCAGGACGGGGCGCAGCGGCAGGTGCTGATCGTGCGGGGGCAGGCGAACCTGCTCGAGCCTGGAGCCGCCGCCGACCTGGAGCGGGTCCGGCAGCTGCTCGAGGAGCTCGACGGCAAGGAGGAGATCGTCCGCCTCCTCGACAGCGCGAGGGCGGGGCAGGGGATGAAGATCTTCATCGGATCGGAGAATAAATTGTTCGCCCTGTCCGGCTCGTCGGTGATCGCCGCGCCCTATAGGGGGCGCGACGGCAAGGTGGTCGGAGTGGTCGGAGTGATCGGGCCGACGCGGTTGAACTATGCGCGGGTCGTACCCATGGTGGACTTCACGGCACAGGCACTATCGAGATTGATGGCATGAACGACGATCAGAAGCTTCACGAAGAGACCAACGAAGTCCAGCCCGCGACGCCCGAGGAGCAGGCGGCCGAGCAGGCGCCCGAGCAGGATTTCTCGGATCTGGTCAAGGAGCTGGAGCAGGTCCGCCAGCACGTTCTCTACGCCCAGGCGGAAACTCAGAACGTGCGCCGCCGGCTCGAGCAGGAGAAGCAGACCGTCGCCGCCTACGCCGCGACCGGCTTCGCCCGCGACGTTCTCTCGGTGAAGGACAATCTCGACCGCGCCCTCGCCGCGATCCCCGAGGATCTGCGCCAGGACGAGCGGATGAAGTCGCTGATCGCCGGCATCGAGGCGACCGGCCGCGAGCTCGACACGGTCTTCCAGCGCAACGGCATCACCCGCGTCGAAGCCCTCGGCCAGCCCCTCGACCCCCACCGCCACCAGGCGATGGTCGAGATCCCGTCCGACGCGGAGCCCGGCACGATCGTTCAGGAGATGCAGGCCGGCTACATGATCAAGGACCGGCTGCTCAGGCCGGCACTGGTGGGCGTCGCGAGGAAGGGCTGATTGGCCTCCCCGCGCGAAGCGGGGGGAGGAGGACCATGCGAAGCATGGTGGAGGGGTAACCGGCGCTGTCTCAGCGGTGCTCTCGAGAACCTCCCCAGTCTGCGCCTTCTACCCCTCCACCACCCTCCGGGTGGTCCTCCTCCTCATCTCGATGGGGAGGCAGATCCTCAATAATCCTCGTGCATCATGTCGATCTCGCGCACGCGGCGCTTCTGCCGGGCCGTCTCGACCAGACGGCGAAGCTCCTCGCGGCGCTGGGCGGCGCGTTCGACGTGGCGAAGGACGAGCGGGGCGCCGCGAGTGGTCTCGTCGCTGGAGTGGACGGTGATGGTGCCGATCCCGGCCATCTGGTTGATCAGGCTGAAGTCCAGCCGCACGTCCTTCACCCGGTAGAGCTCGACCTCGTCGAGGCTCTTGATGAAGATGCCCTGGCGGACGATCAGCCGGTCCGGGCAGACGTCGTAGCGTGCGGCCAGGCTCTCGAACCATTTCCACAGGACGATCGCAAGCGCGACCGCGGTCAGGACCATCGGCCAGGGACCGATCTCGGGCGGCGCGACCGCCGTCAGAAGGATTCCGACCGGCACGAGGGCGATGGTTGCCCAGCCCGCGAGAGTTCCGCGAAGCCAGCCCCAGGTCGAGGAGCGGAAGCTGTCGATCGGCTGTTCCATCAATCTCTCCTTCTAAACTTGCCTCCCTGTTGCGAAGCGACGGGGAGGGGGACCACCCGCAGGGTGGTGGAGGGGTAACTGGAACCGGCCTGTGCCGCTACCCTCCACCCCGCTACGCGGGGTCCCCCTCCCCATCTGCGATGGGGAGGCAAGTCACTTCAATGCACCGCCCGGTCCTGCCGCTCGCCCTTGGAGGCGAGCGAGAAGCGGGGCTCCGGGGCGGCGAGTGTCCCCATGATCAGCTTGGCGGCATAGGCGCCGACGGCCGGACCGTGCTTGAAGCCGTGGCCCGAGCCGGCCCCCACGAGCGCGACGTTGGGCCTGCGCGGATGGATGTCGATCAGCAGGTCGCCATTGGCGCTGTTCTCATATTGGCAGACCCGCGCTTCATTCAGCGGTGCGCCCCTGAGGCCCGGGAAGCGGCGCTCCATATAGGCGCGCACCTCGGCCAGGGCGGCGGGGGAGGGAATTCGGTCGCCCTCGTCGGGGTCCCTCGGCGGGCCGTGCAGGTCGTGGCCGATCTTGAAGCCGCGGCCT